>DNYO01000104.1:0-713 GCA_003506795.1 Deltaproteobacteria bacterium | reverse complement strand
GTGAATGGTTTTGACAACAAAGGCGAGACTATGTTGTACGCTGCCTGCAAGGGCGGACAGGACGAAGTTGTTATCCTCCTGCTTGAAGCCGGCGCGGATGTCAACACCGCGACCGCGTTCATGAACTCCACCCCGTTGCACGCCGCCTGCGCCGCCGGGCATCCCGAAATCGTCGGACTATTGCTCAGGGCCAGCGCCGACATAGAGGCAAGGGATATCAATAACCAGACCGCCCTCCACCTGGCCGTCATGCGCGGCAACATTGAGATAGTCAAACTGCTGCTCGAAGCCGGTGCGTCACTGGTGGAAGACAACCAGGGACACACCCCCGCTGATTACGTCATTCAGCCTCAGCGGGACAGTCCGGTTCGTGAGGAAATCGTGGCCCTCTTTCATGAACACTTCCATGAACAGATGACGCCCGACAAGGATATAAGAAGTATGATCGAATTTGAAAACGTGCCGGACAGGATGGCGAAGATCAGGAGATCCCTCATCGGTGCCGACGTGAACAAAAAGGACGGCAAAGGCCGTACCCTCGTTCTTCTGGCGTGTGAAGCAAAATTCCTCCCGGATAAGGAGCGTCTCGATCTGCTACGTATCCTGCTGGACGGCGGGGGAGACCCGAATGCCGGAGATGTGTTCGGTACCACGCCCCTGCACGACGCGAGCCTGAAAAACGCGACGGCTGTCGCCCGTCTTCTCATCGAGGC
>DNYO01000208.1 GCA_003506795.1 Deltaproteobacteria bacterium | reverse complement strand
GTGTCCTGTCCGGAAAGGCCGAAGATAACGGGCATCTGGCTCATGATGAGATTGCGCGCCACGTAAGCAAGGAGGACGATCTTGATGACCGACTTCAGAAGCTCCACGAAGGATTTTTTCGATACCAGGTTTTTTATGCCCTGCATGGGGTTGAGCTTGTTGGCGTCGAATTTCAGGGCCTCGGAACTCCACATGAAACCGGACTGCAGGATGCTTCCGGCAAGCCCGAGAACCATCACGATGCCGAAGACGGGCACCACGATATACCACCATCGGGTGACGCCGAAAATGACGATGTCGTGCATGTTGCCCGGCCCTATATCCATATTGGCGTTTCGTGCGAAATTCGCGTAGACCTTGAACATCTCCTGGAAGCCTTTGGAGACCATGAAATAGAGAAAGATGGTGGAAAAAAGTATGACGATGGAGGTGTTGATCTCGCGGGAAACTGCCACCTTTCCTTTTTTCCGGGCATCATCCAACCGTTTTTCGGTTGGCTGCTCCGTCTTTTCCTGAAAACTTTCCGACATGTCCTATCCCATCATCCGGATCGCCCGGATAAGATCGGTTTCAAGCCCCCTGAAGAGGGCGCTTATGCTCGGCACGATGTAGCCCAGCGACAGGCCGAGCATCAGTACCGTTATGAGTATCTTCACGGGAATGGCGTCGACAAAGACATTCGCCTGGGGGATCATCCGGGAGAGGACGCCGAAGGCCAGTTCCACAAGAAAGAGCGTCACAATGATGGGGGCCCCTATTCTGAAGGCCGCTCCGAATATATTTCCCGTCGCGGTAACCAGGTATCCCGCCAGGGACGAGTTCAGGGAGACGGCGCCGATGGGCACTTCCCGAAGGCTGTAGGCAATCCCCCTGATCAGCATGTGGTGTGCGTCGATGACAAAAAATATGAGAAGGGCTATCAGGTTCTTGATCTGTTCCAGGACAGACACCTGCGACATGGAGTAGGGGTCCATGAAACGGGCAAAGGACAAGCCTGCCTGTAAGGATATGATCTCACCGGACATGCTGGCCGAAACAAACACGAGCCGGACGATAAAGCCGATCGTCGCCCCGATGAATATCTCCTTTGCGCACAGGATGAACAGAACGAAAGAATCCGGCCGGGCAACGACATTCGTCTTCGCAAGATCGTAGAGCAGATAGGTGATCATGAGCGCCAGACCGCCTTTGAATATGGCAGAGACCGACCGCGAAGCGAACAGAGGTATCATGAAGAGCATCGCCGCGACCCTGAAGAATACGAGGAGGAAGTTCTGCATTTCAAATGTGATGGCTACGTTCGTCATCTATCTCACGTACAATGGTATGTTGCTGATGATATTCACCGTAAAGGAAATCGCAAAATTCATCATCCAGGGAAAAAGAACGATAAGGCAGACGGATATGACGAGGATCTTCGGGACAAAGACCAGCGTCATCTCATGGATCTGCGTGGCCGCCTGAAATATGCTCACGATGAGGCCCACCACGATGGACGCCAGAAGAAGCGGCGACATGAGGACAAGAGTCGATTTGAGAAAGTCTCTGAATATCTGGATAACAAGGTCCTGGCTCATGCTGTCTCCTATCAAAAACCTTTTATAATGGACCCCACGAGGAGGTTCCATCCGTCTACAAGGACAAAGAGCATGACCTTAAAGGGCAGGGATATGAAGATGGGAGGAAGCATCATCATACCCGCCGACAAAAGCACGCTCGCTACGACCATATCTATCATGAGAAAGGGAATGTACAGGAGGAACCCGATCTGGAATGCCCGCTTCAACTCGCTTATGGCAAAGGCGGGGACGATGACCTTGAGAGGAAGGTCTTTCGGGCCCTCCGGCCTTTTGAGCTTCGCGATGTTTATAAAGAGGGCAAGGTCCTTCTCCTTCGTGTACTTTAGCATGAAAGTGCTCAGCTCCACCGAGGACTTGTCCATAAACTCCTCGAACCCGATTTTGTTGGCAAGGTAGGGTTTCAGGGCGGCGTCATTGATCTTGTCGTACGTCGGCCCCATGACGAAGAGGGTAAGGAAGAGCGAGAGACCGACCACCACCTGGTTCGGCGGGAGCTGCTGTATACCCATCGCCTGACGCAAAAAGGACAGGACTATGATGATGCGCGTAAAAGAACTCATGAGAAGAAGGATTGCCGGGGCAAAGGCAAGTACTGTCAGTACGATGACGATGTTGATGAGATTCCTGCCGCCGTCGGCACCGACGAGGGCGTTAAGAATGTTGGTGCCCGCAACGGCCTTGTCTGCCTTCGCGGAAACGACGGCCGGTAAAGCTACGAAGGAAAGCACGAGACAGAAGACGATGAGATATTTCATGAATTGGCCGCCTCTTTACGCCACGTCGCGAGAAGAGAGATCTCCTTTTCCCCCGCACCGATCACCAGGACATGGTCCCTGACCTCGACCACGGATATGAACTTCCGGGGTGCAAGGTATATCGTGTCCACCTTCCTGAGGCCGTAGTCGGCGGCTCCCTTCGGCTTGAACCTGAGGTTCAGCTTCCCGGCGTACCGGGAGAGAAGGTAGATGCCCGCTATCAGGGCGGCCATGATGAAGATGACCTTGATGATGCCGAGGTACGTATCCATCAACCAAGCTCCTGAACTCGTTCCTTCGGGGTCAGGATCTCCATGATCCTCACTCCGAGCCTCTCGTTGACAAGGACAATCTCACCCTTGCCGAGAAGCTTGTCGTTGACGTAGATATCCACGGACTCACCGGCTATCCTGTTGAGTTCGATGATCGAGCCCTTGGACAGGGCGAGGAGTTCGCCTATGGTGAGCTTCGTCCGCCCTATCTCTACCGAGATTTCCACGGAGATATCGAGAAGACTGTCGATATTCATCTCGAATTTTTTCGTCCCGCTGCCGTTGGTGGCGGCGGCAGGTACTTCGTTCAAAAGTTCTTCCATTCTTCCTCCCCGGTCCCACCTGCCCCGCCGAAGGCGCGGGCGGAGGACCTAAGCGTGCAGCCCTCTGTGTCTTTATTGAGTGATCTCGTCAACCCTGACCGCCTTGCTGCCTTTGAAGACGCCCATCTTTCCGCGGAACTTCGTCTTTTTGTGGATCTCCACGTCGATGGCGTCGTTGACATAACGATCGACCATGATGACGTTCCCCGCGCTCAGCGCCGCGAATTCGTGGAGGGATATGCTCTTCCTTCCCAGGATTGCGCTGACCTCGATGGGTATCTCGTTGATGCGTTCCCGCATCCGGGCCAGCCATTTTCCCCTCATCTCCATGTCTTCGCGGGAAGGCGTGGAGATGAGGTAGCCCTTTATGCTCTCAAGAACGCCATAGGGCATGCAGATCTTCATCCAGCTCGTTATATCACCGATCTCAATGGAGAATTCGTTGAGGTTCACCGTCTCTTCCTTTGCAACCATAGTGATATAGTTGGGATTTATTTCAGAGCGGGAATACTTGCAGTGTATCTCGTAGACGGGTTCCCAGGCTTTTTCCATTTCTGAGGAAACAAGGTCGATGAGCTTCTTGATGACATTGAACTCGATCTTCGTGAATTCCCTGCCCTCTATCCTGGCCGGGGATATCGTGGCGCTGCCGAAAACGGTTTCCAGAACGCTGAAGATGAGCTTTGCATCGAAGATGACGATAAAAAACCCGTTCAGGTTCTCCGTCACGACGATATTCATGTTCGTCGGCAGAGGAAGGGTCTTTATGAACTCGTTGTACTCCACGTACTGCGACGGCACGGGACCCACCTCCACCTCCCGCTCCATGAAAAGGGAAAGGGCCGACCGGAAGGATTTCGAGAACCTGTCGTAAATGAACTCCAGCGCAGGGAGCCTTTCCTTTTTGCCCTTCGTGAAACGGATGAAATCAAAATCGGTTACCTGCTTCTGTTCCACGACGGCCTGCTGCAGAGGTTCGTCAGGCAGCGCCGCTTCCGTGAGGATGTCGCCTTCCGATATGCCGCCGAGCAACGCATCGATTTCTGCCTGTGAAAGAACCTGCTCCATCACTACCTCACTGGATTATAATGTCCGTTATATAGACGGCTTTCAGTTCGTCATCGTTCTTGAAGATGGCCTTCAGGCTTGCATGGACCTCTTTTTTTATGGCCTCCCGCTGGTTCACATCCATGAGTACCTCCACCGCCTTCGTCCCGAAAATGAAGAGTATCCTGTCACGAATCAGGGGTATCATCTTTTTTGTCTCCTCCATCGCCTTGACGTCCTTCACTTCTATGCCAAGGGATACCTTTGCATACCGTGACTGGTTCCCGGTAAGGTTGAAGACAAAGGGCTCCAGCTGCAGAATGGGTCCCACAGCCTCCTTTTTAGGCGCGGCTTCCTTCCCGGCTGTCTGGGTTTGCTTGCCCACGAGTCCGGCCAGGACCTTCTTGCCGAACATAAAGTAACCGCCGGCGCCGCCGGCAACGATAAGAAAGAAGATTACGATGAGGATAAGTTTGAATTTGCCTTTCTTCTTGACAGGCTTCTCCTGCCCTTCCTTGTGCCCGACCTCTTCGAGGTCCATCTGTTCTTTTCTATCTTCGGCCATCAGGATTCTCCTTGCGGAGACGAAGAAGCAATAAGTGTGCCAAATGGAGACGGGTAATGGGTTATGGGTTATGGGTTATGGGAAAGGCCTGCAAATGGGCGACTTTATTGATTATCGATGAATATATCTTATGCCGGTTATAATGCGTGATTTAATTTCGCGACAAGCCGCGTCAGGGAATTGACAGAACGAAGGCGCTTTCTTCCGTCTTCCCGGCCTTTGCAGGAATGATGGAAATGATAATGGAATTACCTTAACGTAACAGGGGCCGGAAGATTCATCTCTCCCAACCCCCATTACCTATCTTTTACCTATTACCCATTACCTATCTTTTAATATTCATCAACTCCGCCAACACCTCGTCCGTCGTTGTTATGACCCGGGAATTTGCCTGGTAGCCTCTCTGGGCGATGATCATCTTGACGAATTCCGTCGCAAGGTCCACGTTGGACTGTTCGAGGGAATTCGCGCTGATCTTGCCGAGGCCGCCTTCGCCGGGTGCGTTGGTGTAGGCCACGCCTGATTCGATGGTCTCGGAATAGAGGTTGCTTCCTTCCTTCTTCAATCCGTTGGGATTGTTGAAATTTGCCAGGGTGAGCTGGTAGAGGTTCAGGATCTGACCGTTGGAGTA
>DNYO01000278.1 GCA_003506795.1 Deltaproteobacteria bacterium | reverse complement strand
CCGGACCAGGTGGCCGAATACGACAGGAAGCGTATGACCGTCCGCGAGGTGTTGGAACTCCAGCTTTTTGTCACCGACGAGTCGTCGGCAATTCAATGGCTTCGACAGCAACTCTTAAGAAAGCCCCAAACGGCAGGGGAGTTAAAGCCTCAGTTTATGCAGGAAATAGGTGGCTGGCAAAAAAACGAGAGACTACTCGAACTCGACGAATTGCTCGAACAGAACTTCCTCCGCTACGACGGCAAGGGACCAATCCCTGCTCAAATCGTTTCTTGGCTGAAACAGAGTGCGGACCTGCGCAAGATGATCCAGGAGGAACTGTCTGCCGGTCGAGCCAACGAAGAAAACGGCCAATTCAGCACTCAGTCCTCATTACTCATAACTCGCTCAAAAGACCGGTGGTACGTACCCGATCCGAACAAAGCGAGCGACTTGGAAAAGTTACGCGAGCGCTCCCTGCTCAGGGAGTTCGAAGAGTACCGCGAGTCCAGCCAGAAGCGCCTCAGGGTGTTTCGCCTCGAGGCTGTTCGGGCCGGATTCAAAAAGGCATGGCAGGAGCGCGACTACGCCACGATCATCGCCGTGGCCCGCAAGATTCCAGAAAACATCCTCCAGGAAGACCCCAAGCTCCTGATGTGGTACGACCAAGCGCTCACACGATCTGGGAAGGAGGGATGATGGCAAAAAAATGCATATTCAAAACTGACTTTGCGAAGGCAACCGGACCAACCGACCCAGAAACGCTTTTCCATAACCTACGAGGTCGCGCTCCAGAAATTAAACACCTTTGGTCCCACCAGGCCGACCTTTTGAGAGCCTATCATCAGCAATGCAGCAATGTACATGATGTGGCCATAGAACTTCCGACAGGATCAGGCAAGACGCTCGTTGGGCTTTTGATTGCTGAATGGCGACGGCAATCGTTAGGTAATCGCGTTGCCTACCTTTGCCCCACGCGTCAACTTGCTCGTCAGGTCGAATCGCAGGCGAGCGATTACGGAATTCAAGCCCATGTATTGGTGGGTAAACAAAGTGACTATCCTCCGCAAGAGTTCAGCGAGTATCAGTCGAGTCGCGCCATCGCAGTGACAACCTACAGCGCCATATTTAACAGCAATCCAAGACTTAATGATGCTCAAACATTAATATTGGATGATGCTCATGCCGGCGAAAATTTTATAGCCAACATGTGGTCTGTTGAGATTTCGAGATCAGTCATTCCGTCTGACTATTTTGCACTCGTTGAACTGCTGCGGGGTGAATTGGAACCAGGATTTTATGCGGATGTTATAGATCGCTCTGACTGGGACCCAACCAAGTCGGGATTGGTCGATCTGATTTCCTCAACGTCTATTCGAAAACACGTAGATGCTATCAGAGACTTGCTCGACGAGAATCTCAAAGAAGAAACATCGCCTTGGTATGCGTGGAACGTCGTTAAAGACCATCTGGAAGCCTGTAATTTATTTATCTCCTGGGATTCTATTCTAATTCGACCATTTATTCCTCCAACCCTGACTCACATCCCTTTTAAGCAGGCAAGCCAACGAGTTTATATGTCGGCAACTTTAGGCGCTGGTGGAGAACTGGAGCGTATTACAGGGATCAAATCAATCAAGCGGTTACCACTTCCTGCTGGATGGGACAAAAGAGGAAGCGGGCGGCGACTTTTCCTCATTCCAGAGCTTGCGATGTCAAACGAGGAGATGATTACTGTTGTCGAAAAGGCAGTCTGGTCTTTTGACAGATGCCTTGTTCTGGTCCCCAGTAGGCATGATCCTGATAGTTCTGGCCTGATCACCACAATAAATAAATCGGGAATAAACATCCTCCATGCTCCTGATATTGAGGATAGCATTGATCCTTTCTTAAGCAGTGAAAAGGCGGTTTTGCTGCTTTCACGATACGATGGGTTGGATCTGCCTGATGAGGCATGCCGCCTACTTGTATTCGGTGGGTTACCAAGCGGAACAAATCTACAGGAAAAATTTCTGTGGTCAAAAATCGCTGCATTCTCTCTTTTGAGAGATCGAATAATAACTCGCTTCACCCAAGGAGTCGGACGCTGCACACGTTCCGACAACGATTATGCAGTCGTGATCGTTATCGGACGTCGTTTGGTTGATTTTCTTTTGAAAAATGAAAACCGCCGAATTTTAAATCCCGAATTGCAGGCTGAGCTTGAATTCGGAATTGAAAACTCAAGGGATAAGTCTGCAGAGGATTTCGAAGATTTGTGGAAAGCGTTTCTTGAAAAGGGCGATGATTGGAACGATGCGGAGTCGTCGATACTCGCTCTACGTGACAACCTTTCCCGCCATGATGATCCAATCTCACGGCAGTTAAATTCCGTGGTCTCTGATGAGGTGGAGTACCTTTACGCAATTTGGAGCAGCGATTTGGAAGGTGCATTTGAGCATGCGCGCAAGGTCGCGGACGCTCTTGGGGGAGATGATACAAAAGCATATCGGGCGTGGTGGTACTACCTTTCGGCGGAAACTGCTATGGCCTTGTTTGGAGCCACCGGGGATGATGCCTATCAAAACACAGCGCGGGACTTGCTAAAACGTGCATCTGGATGCTGTGTAGGAGTTAGTTGGTTTGCGCGCTTGGGACGGTCGTTCACAACGGCCAAGGAGATACCAGAGATTGATGAAACGACTGCTGTAGCCGTCGAATCAATCCGAGGGCATTTGGCTGATTGGGGTGCTGTTGGGCGACGATTTGAGCAAGGCATCACCCATATTTCCAAGAATCTCCAATCCACAGAATACAAGGCATTTCATCAAGGTCTTAAAGGCCTTGGGGAGATGCTTGGTTTCTATACTGAACTACCTGAGGGGGACGCAGGTCCTGACTGCATTTGGTCCATAGGAACAAGCATCTATGTGGTGCATGAGGCTAAATCCGAGCATACACCCGGAGACCCTATTGGAGTGAATGACGTACGGCAAGCGCAAAGCCATGCCAATTGGGTTCGTGCAAATCGAACGTGTGTAAAGGATACGAAAATCCTATGCTTGCTTGAAAGCCCTCGGACGACAATTGCTCCAGAAGCGATTGCGCATGCTGAGTCTCTTTTCCACGTCACCCCCGATCAACTGAGAGAGCTTTTTGATGAGATTGCTGCCGCGCTCCGTCGTGTCAGATCAAAACTAACCAATCTCAGTGATGAAAAGTTACTCGAGGAGTTATTTCGGGAATTGTCCTCTAGCGGTCTCGTGCCTATGAAAATACTGCAACGATTATCAGAAATGCCAGTTACAAACATGAGGAAACAGGGAGGTAGAGGAGGTAAATGCAAGGTTTGAATGGGAAGGAGTTCAATCTGTGAGAATACAAGCTAATGATATGAATTGATGCAAATAGCTGGTTTTACAGCCCAGACTACTGGGAACTCTGCCGAGTCATCGAAACCCAAGCGCTCTTTGGTGAGGCGACCTTCCGGGTCGGTCTGCCGGGCAAGGATATTGTTGTGCGGTTGCCCACCGCGTGCCTCCGGCCTGTGCATGGAGCAAGTATGGCAATGTGGACAGGATCACATATCTCGCTGCGGCGGCGCGCAAAATTCCAGAAAACATCCTCCAAGGAGACCCCAAGCTCCTGATGTGGTATGATTAGGCATTGATTCGCTTGGAGGAGGGGTGAGGCATGCCCAAAGCCAAAAGAGATGTGGCTGAACTCAAGAAACGCGCCATCAACTCCTTGGTCCTTGGCATCGAGTTGTTCAACCGGCCCCACAATCAGGGGCGCGCCGAAGGAGTTTTGATTTTTCTGCACCATGCCTTTGAAATGCTTTTAAAGGCGATCATCAAGGACAAAACCGGGACTGTTCACGCGAAGGGAGAGAAATACTCCTACGGCTTCGACAAGTGCTTGGAAGTGGCCCAGAACAAAATCAAGGTGATCTCGGACGATGAGCGTGCCACCTTGTCTATTCTGGATGCCTACCGAGACACTGCTATTCATTATTACCAGGACGTCTCAGAGGATCTTCTTTACCTTCAAGCTCAAGCATCGGTCACGCTGTTTGACGATCTGCTCAGTCGGGTCTTCAAGGAGAGGCTTGCGGACTGCATCCCTGAACGCGTGCTGCCGGTCTCGACGCGGCCACCCAAAGACCTGAAGGTGCTGATTGACAGCGAACTGAGCCAGATCGACGAACTCCTGCAAGCTGGAAGCCGTAAAGGGATTCAGGCAGCGGCCAGATTACGACCGATTCTCGCCATGGCTACAGCGACTCGATCTGACGCCGAGCGAGTAACCGAAGGCGAACTGCGAAAGGCCATCAACAGAAGACGTCGGGGAGATGATTGGAGCGTCATTCTTCCAGAGGTTGCTCAGCTTAAACTTGAAACGCAAGGCGACGGTATTCCGATATTCCTCCGTATCAAGAAGGACGCTGATATTACGTTTCGCATTGCCAAGGACGGCGAGCCGGTCACTGGAACCTTGATCAAGCAAGAGGTCAATATCTGGGACAAGTACAACCTTGGCAGGGATGATCTCGCTAAGAAGCTCGGCATATCCGGACCAAAGACCAGTGCTTTGATACTTGAGCTGAAGATTCAAGAGGACCAAGACTGTTACATGCTATTGCGACGGAAGTCCTCGACCTTCAAAGGGTACAGCAAGGTTGCCTTGGACAAGCTCCAAAGTGCTATAGCGAATGGAGTAAATATCAACGATGTATGGGAAAGGCAGAAACACAATTTTAGAACCAAGAAACGAAAATGATGGATAGCATAAAGCACGGTGAATGGTACTATAGTTCTGACCACGGACAGCTCTGTCAGGTCATCGAAACCCAGAAGCTCTGGGGCGAGACGATTTGCCGCGTTTGGCTGCCCGGCCACGACTCCGTGGTTCGCATTCCAGCTTCTAGGCTCAAGTCCCTGGAGAGCGCGGGCACCGGCTCGTCGGACGATATCGCCTACATCGCCGCCGCAGCCAAGGTGGCCGAGGTGCTCGAAGGCTCCACCAGCACAACCGAAGAGCATGTCCTGCTCGCGCCCATCGAGTCCTCCGTCATCCCGCTGCCGCACCAGATACGCGCCTTGTCCCGCGCCATCGCCAACGACCGCGTGCGCTACCTCCTGGCCGACGAGGTGGGCCTTGGCAAGACCATCGAAGCAGGACTTATCATGCGGGAGCTCAAACTTCGGGGGCTGGTCAAGCGGACGCTGGTCATCGCCCCGAAGGGGTTGGTGAGCCAGTGGGTGGCCGAGATGGCTTTCCATTTTGGTGAACAGTTCCATCCGATCATGTCCGAGGATTACAAGAGTCTTAGACGGATCTCGGCAATCCAGAGTGATGAGTTACGAGGACTGAGGACTGACTATGGGGATGACTCAGCACTCAGCACTCAGTCCTCAGCACTCCGCGCCGCCAATTCGAATCCATTTCGCAGTTTCAATCAGGTCGTAGTCTCAATAGATTCCGTCAAGCCATCCGAAGGACGTGGCGGCGCGTTGGCCCGAGAACGGTTCGAGGACCTTATCTCCGCAGGTTGGGACCTGGTCATCGTAGACGAAGCGCACCGTCTCGGGGGCAGCACCGACCAGGTAGCCCGCTACAAGCTCGGCCAGGGACTTTCCGAGGCTGCGCCGTACTTCCTGCTGCTTTCGGCAACCCCGCACCAGGGCAAGACCGACGCCTTTCATCGTCTGGTTTCCTTGCTCGATGCCCAGGCCTTCCCCGACGTAAGTAGCGTGACAAAAGGGCGAGTCCAGCCCTATGTAATCCGCACCGAGAAACGCCGCGCCATCGATGCCGATGGAAAGCCCCTGTTCAAACCGCGGCGAACACAGCTTGCCCCGGTCTCATGGAAAGAGCGGCACCGAGATCAGCAGCTGCTCTATGATGCGGTCACCGAATATGTACGCAAAGGCTATAACCAAGCCATTCGGGAGAAGCGGAACTACATCGGATTTCTCATGATCCTGATGCAACGCCTCGTGGTCTCGAGCACGAGCGCCATCAAAACGACACTGGAGCGCCGCCTTGCCGTGATGAGCGATGAGAACTCAAGAATAAGCCAACAACTGATAGCAGACGATCAACTCATCACTCAGCCCTCATCACTCATTACTGAAGACTTTTATGACCTGGACGGCCAGGAACAGATCGATATGCTGCTCCGCACCCGCATCAAGGCGCTCAAGAACGAGCGCACCGAGGTTAAGCTGTTGCTGGAGACCGCGGCCCGCTGCGGAGAGATCGGCCCGGACGCCAAGGCCGAGGCATTGCTCGACTGGCTCTACCGCCTTCAGTCCGAAGAGAAAGACCCCGAGCTCAAGGTACTGGTGTTCACCGAGTTCATTCCCACACAAGAAATGCTGCGTCGATTTCTGACCGAGCGCGGGTTCTCGGTGGTCTGTCTGAACGGCTCCATGGACATGGAAGAGCGTAAGCGAGTTCAGGATGCGTTCGCCAGAGATGTCCGCATTCTCATCTCCACCGATGCCGGCGGGGAGGGCCTCAACCTCCAGTTCTGCCACGTGGTGATCAACTACGACATCCCCTGGAACCCGATGCGTCTCGAACAGCGTATCGGCCGGGTGGACCGTATCGGCCAGACTCACGAGGTTCGTGCAATCAACTTCGTCTTCGAAGGCTCGGTCGAATATCGGGTCCTGGAGGTGCTGGAGCAGAAGCTTGCCGTCATCTTCGAGGAGTTCGGCATCGACAAGACCGGCGACGTCCTCGACTCGGCCCAGGCGGGCCACATGTTCGACGAGATGTATGTCGAGGCGATCCTCAATCCCGAAAAGGTAGAAGAATCCGTGGAGAGCATGGTTGCTCGCTTGCAGGAGCAGGCCCGCGAGGCGCGCTCGACCGCATCCGTGCTCGGCGCAACCGAGGATCTGGAGCCCGGTGAAGCCCAGCGTATGCTGACTCACCCCTTGCCCCATTGGGTCGAAACCATGGTGGTGTCATGGCTTCGATCCAGAAGCGATGAGTCATGTGTGATGAGTGATGAGTTGAGGGCAAAAGCAGAACTCATCAAGAAGGAAGGGCGTTACAACATTTGGCGATTGACATGGCCGGATGGGCAAGTAATGGAGGGTTGTTTTACTCATCACTCGTCACTCAGTCGTCATTACTCGAATTTGGGGCTTGAAGAGCCACGGATTCGTGGGCTGGCCATGCATCTCCCCCGTTTTGCTCCAGGCCAGCCGATCTCGGTGGTATCAATCCCGGATATCTCTCCCGACATCGTCGGTTTCTGGTCTCTTTGGCAAATCTCCATAGCGTTTGACTCAGTCATCAGTCCTCATCACTCATCACTCACGCGCCAACGGCGCGTGTTGCCTCTTTTCTTGGCCGATAACGGCATGGTCTATATGCCGACTGCCAGATATGTGTGGGATCAGCTCCTTGCGGCCAACGCACAGGTCCGGGCCATTCTTGACACAACGGTCTCGCAAGCAATTTTCGCAAAGCTGCAAAGCGCCGCAGAGGAACACGGGAAACTCATCTATGAAACACTCGTGCAAAAGCATAGGGAAAACATTGCCCGGGAGCGCGAGAAGGCCAGCTACGCCTTTGCCGTGCGCCGCAAGATCGTCGAACGGATCGGTCTACATCAGGTCCGCAGTTACCGCCTGAAACTCCTCTCGCAGGAAGAGCGGAGATTCCAAGAACAACTCGATCAGAAGGCCAATGTCTTGCCCGAACTTTCGCCGCTCATTGTCATTCGCGTTGAAAGCTCGGGGTGATAAGTGATGAGGGCTGAGTGATGAGTGGGAGAATCGAAGAGTTTGAAGATTTGATTGCCTGGCAGAAAGCGAGGGAATTGACACGGGCTATTTACCAAGCGACGCGGCAGGAAGCGTTTGCCAAGGATTACGGACTGAGTGGACAGATTCAACGGGCGGCCGTGTCTATCATGTCTAACATCTCAGAGGGTTTCGAGAGAGGGAATCCACGGGAGTTTCATCAGTTTTTGTCGATTGCCAAGGTGTCGTGTGCGGAAGTTCGCTCTCAGCTCTATGTCGCTTTGGATGCAGGGTATCTGAATGAGGTATCTTTCCAGAAACTGATGGTTCTTGCCAAGGAGACTGGCAAGGTCATCGGTGGTCTGAGGGTATCTGTCCAACGAAGGCGGGACGCAATATGACTACCGACTCATCACTCATTACTCAGTCCTCATCACCTCGCGCAGAATCATGGCGAAGCCATATCCTGCGAGAGTTCACCCCGAAGGTCGCCCGACTCACCCTGGTGGCCGACCCGGACGGACTCCTCCTCGAAGAAGGCATTCTCGAAGGCATCCGCGAGCGAGGCTTCGAGCTGATCCGATTTTTAGATCCCATAGAATTTCGTTATGCTTATGAATCTCGTTATCGATCAAAATGGGATCAGGGCATAGATACAGATCTTGTCGTTGTGCTCAGTACTCAGTCCTCATCACTCATTACGCTTCCCTATGATCTCCTCCAGGCCGGGCGTAAGCTCTCCTTCAACCTCGGCGATATCTTCCCGAACCTCAGCTACCCGGTGGTGACTGCGCTGGACCGCGGGGACCTCGATGCCTTGTATGAGGCGCAAAAGAGATATGCCCCCGGACAGTTAGGCGACAACGCCACCAGGGATTTCGTCCTACGGCACGTTTTTGAAATCGCGCCCGAGCTGATTAAACAGCCATCGGACCTTTTGCGGGTACTGCTCCGCCGCCACTATCACGGCCAGAGAATCCCGGCTGACCTCGACAGGCGGTTCATCCAGCTTCTGCGCCAAAACAATACCTTCGACGGCTGGCCGCTTGAGACCTTGGTTACGGATCGGGAGGCATTCTTCGCATTCCTCCAGGAGCGGTGGCCGATCTTCCTTGATCGTCAGGCAGCCAAAGGGGCGTCAGGCGTTTGTGAGGACGAGAAACCCTACATTCTGTCCATTGAGGGACCTGCCGAACTGCCCTTCGACCACCATGACATCCGGGTCTACATCGACAACCTATTCGTCGAGGGGTTGCTGCACTCAGTTTCGCACGAGCATGCGAGCTCCTTGTCCAAAACCTGGGTAGGCATCGGTGTTCGTACCGCTCCCATTGAAGATAGGTCCCGTCGCCTGGGCAAGCTCATCGAGAGCATGGAAGCATCTATTCCGACTGAGGATGCGAAGCATACGGATTGGTTCCTCTTTGCCCGAAGATGGGCGGAAGTCAAAGTGATGAGTAATGAGTTATGGGTGATGAGTGAAAGCAAGACGGCCGTGGAACGTCTTGCCCACCTTGAAAAGGCGGTTGATGAGCGGTTCATACGATGGATACAAAGGCGATTTGCCGGGCTCATCCAGTTGCCGCCGAACCCGCCGGTCATGCTTCACCATATTCCCAGATTTTTGGCCAACTCATTACTCAGTCCTCATCACTCATCACCACGACCGAAGTTTGCTTTGCTCGTGCTCGACGGCCTTGCCCTGGACCAATGGCTGGTAGTCCGCGAAGCACTTGCCTCAAAAGAACCGGGGCTGCGATTCCGAGAGCAGGCGGTCTTTGCCTGGATTCCTTCGCTCACCTCCGACTCGCGACAAGCCATATTCGCAGGGAAGGCTCCCCTCTTTTTCCCGAACAGCATCCATACCACAGACAAGGAACCCATTCTCTGGGCGCAGTTCTGGGCGGATCAGGGCCTTACGCCGAACGAGGTCGTTTATCTCAAGGGCCTGGGCGACGGCGACATGGAAACTGTTTCCGAAGCGCTTTCTCATCCCCAGGCAAGGGTCGCCGGGTTAGTCGTGGACAAGGTGGACAAAATCATGCACGGAATGGAATTGGGCACCGCCGGGATGTATAACCAGGTCGGCCAGTGGGCCAAAGAGCAGTATCTCGGTACTCTCCTCGATATGCTCCTGGATCGGGGCTTCCAGGTCTATCTAACTTCTGACCATGGCAACCTCGAGGCACAAGGTTGCGGCCGCCCGGCTGAAGGGGCTGTGGCAGACCTGCGCGGCGAACGGGTCCGCATCTATTCCAACGCAGTCCTTCGAGGCAAGGTGAAGGAACGCTTTCCATCTGCGATGGAATGGGGCACCACTGGTCTTCCGGAGGACTATCTCGCCCTGCTGGCTCCTCCCCGACAGGCCTTTGTCCAGGAAAATCAGCGCACCGTGTGCCACGGCGGTATTTCCATCGAGGAACTCATCGTTCCCTTGGTGCAGATCGAGAGGAGAGGCGAATGACAAGACGAACCGAACAGACCCGTCTGTCGGGCCAGGACCGACGAATCCAAATAGGAATCAGCCAGCGGGTGCGTCTGGAATGGCTTGAGCAGACGGCCAACCTGATCCTGGCAGG
>DNYO01000122.1 GCA_003506795.1 Deltaproteobacteria bacterium | reverse complement strand
GCTCCATGCCGTTTTCATCTTTGATGGCAAACTTATCAGTCACAAACCGCCCAAGACTAGTGATACGCTGTTGTCCGTCCAGAACTTCAAGATTGCTGTCGCTTACTTTGTTAAAGTAAATCAGTCCTATTGGGTATCCCTTGAGGACTGATTCAATGACAGCCATTTCTTTCTTTCCGCCGTCAGAAGCATAGATATAGTTGCGCTGATACTCGGGTTGAATGGTCAATTTGCCAGACAAGCCAAACAAACCCTTGCCCTCAAGTTCGTTATAGACAAACCCTTCGCAAATATCTTTAACGGCAATGTTAGTTTTTAAAGCTGTTTTCATATTATTTCCTCTTATGCTTGATAAACAACCTTTTAAAAACTTCTTTCCCATTCAAGTAAGATCCCTTGCCATATATTTTATTTGGGTCTTGGTCTACTCCACGATTTGAGCCTAAAATCTCGAACTGATCTGGATTATACTTGTCTAAAAAACTAACTGGAACTCCCATCACGCCACTATAATCGCTCGGGATGGAATCGGTAAACGGCACTTCTATGGCTTCGTAATTGTCATATTTATCATACGCTTTTTTACCTTTAATTTCTTTGTGTTTACTGTATTTCAAATTTTCTTGCATTGTCATAAGCGGCAATGGCTGGTGACGCCTTCCGTGGTCGAGGTTGGTAAACCAACAGACATTGCGGAACTTCACTAAACCTGTGTTTGCATCATAAACCCCCGAAGCAAAATCGCGCGTATTCGGCGTAAAAAAATACGCATTGCCAGCATGAAAACCATTTCCTAACCACAGCTTATCATTTTTGATTAGTGGAAATATTTCTTTGTAGGTAATCGCGCTCATGCTGCCAATAATAACGAACTTCTTGTTATAATCAAAGAGCTCTTTAACATATTCGCGAAACAGGCTAAACGGCGGATTTGTTGCCACGATGTCTGATTGTTTCAACAGATTTATGCATTCAACGCTGCGGAAATCGCCATCACCTTCCAGCGGCGTCCATTCGTTGTGTTTGTTTGTCCTTAACTGTTGGGAAATATCCTTCAGGTTGAACTCGCCGTCACCGTCTATGTCGTGCACTTCGTTGATAATAAACCTGTTGGCATTTATCTTAGGGCGGCCTTTCGATCTTGGCAGAGTTTTGTCATCGCCAAACAATTCCAGCTGCGTGTTGGCCACGGGCGAGGGTTTGTAGCTGGTGGTGATGAGCTGTTTCAGTCCAAGTTTGTTGAAATTGAGCACGAAATAGCGAAAGAAGTTGCTCTCGAAGGGGTCGTCACAGTTACAATATACCACCTTGCTACGGAAAACACTGGGGTCATATTCCAAGTATGCCTCAATCTCTTTCTGAATATCGCCGTACTGAGTATAAAACTCGTCGTTCTTTGCTCTTTTTGCGTTTGTAAGATTATTGTTTGCCATGTTGCTCCCTGTTAGATCGTTATCATTATTTTTGCCCCACCAATCAAATATGTAGAAATATTTCTGTATATTACCGTAAAATGCAGATTTATTTCTGTATGATCCGGTCGCAACCATTTTTTCGGGCAAGTTTCTTTTCAAGCATTACAGTTTTGATTTTCACCGATTACCTGGGGGCCTATTTTCTTAACTGGCTGATGGCTCCTGGCCCCCGATTTTATTCTCCTCTAATTTTGATTTCTTTTCCAGCTATATTTCGCAGGTGGGATTCTGGTCGACTACGGATCGAAGGCCCGCATTTCCATCGAGAGAGACGGTCAAGTTGTTTCAGACAACCTCCAGGGTTTTTTAAGTGGTTTGGCCACTTTCATTTTCATACCGCCTCTCTCGCCTCCGGCAGCGTGGTCAGGTACACCTCGTCGGGCGTCCTGTCGCCAAGACCCTAATGGCGCCGCCGTGAGTTGTAGCGTTCAAAGCAGGTCTTCAGCCCCCGTCTGACGTCTGCTATGGAGCTGTATGCCTTCAAATATATGTCCGTACTTGACGGTCGACCAGAGCCTCCCGATGAAGATGTTGTCCATCCAGCGGCCCCTGCCGTCCATGCTGATCCTTATGCCGTTCCGGGAAAGAATGTCCGTAAAGTCGAGGGGAGTGAACTGGCTTCCCTGGCCGGTGTTGAACATGTCCGGCGTTCCGCACCGTACTATCGCCTCTTCCAGCGCGTCAATACAGAACGAGTGTAGTCGAGCGTGTTGGAAAGCCTCCATGACAGCACCTTTCTTGCCGCCCAGTCCATGACGGCCACAAGGCAGCAGAGTCCCTTCGCCATGGGGATGCAGGTTATGTCCGAGCACCAGACCTGGTTCGCATTCGTGATATCGAGCCCCTTCAAGAGGCAGGGGTAGATCCTGTGCCCCGGGTGGGGCTTCGAGAGACGGGGTTTCTTGTATGCCCATCTTCCGCATGAGGGTCCTGACGTGTATCCTTCCCGCTTTATGTCCTCTGTTCTTAAGCTCGCTCTTTATGCCCCTTGAACCGGGGTAAGGCAATTCAAGATGGATCTCGCCGATCATGCGCATGAGCCCCCTGTCCGCCACCGAACATCGATTTTCTCGATACGAAGGTCTTTTTTACATCGACCCGAATGTTCCTCAGCCAACGTAGCCATGCAGTGTCCACAGAATTCCACGAACCATCCGCTGACTTGCAAGAGTTCTTTATATACCTTATCCATGGCCTGCTGAAGGTTGTCACTCTGGACGCAATTTAGCATGGCCCTAGAAATGATTTCTTCGGACAGGTAGTAGTTACTGTTTGCGTGCTGCGTTCCGAGGTAAAGATGCAATTCAGCCTCTTTCGGAATAGAAAACAAAAGGTTGTTTATGATCTCGGACGATGGGTTGTGAAAGGAGAACTTGTTTCGGATTTCGGGAATAAGGTTTTTCTTGCCAAAATACTTCTTCAGGTTCTCTAGGATCTCTGCACCAACTTTCGGTAGTTTGCCTTCGTATTTCTTTGATAACGAAGTGGCAAACAAGCTATTCTCCAGGAGTCGCCAGCCCTCAAAAAGTTTTCCTATGCAAATTCTTGCGATTACGGAGGCCTGCATCGTGTATGCTCTTCTAACAACCTCCAAATTCGAATCTGTGTGGGCAAATATCAGCAGTTTTGTGAGAACTGTGAGTTCATTTGCTAAATGACCAATCTGGACAAAAAGAATCCTCTCCTTCTCAGGCAAAAGATCGAACTGCGTTTTTGACAGCACTAGCTTATGGATAATCATGGCACCCAGCAACCTCCGCACAACAATAAAGTCCACGAAGTATTTCAGATAACATGCTGAACAAACTAGAAAATGTTAACCCCTCTAAGGTTGTTCATGTTCCGAACCTTTTACATATTGTTTTCATATTTTAGCATTTTTACAAGTATTAATTTGTCTCTGAAATCCGGGACATTCTGGTGACCGATACACGTCGGCACTTTCAGGAAGTACTCGATGCCCTGCGTCACGTGGTCAAGATTTGTTAGCAGCGTCTCAACTTGTTGTTTAGTTAGCCTACTGAGTTCCTTTCTTTGTTTCTTCAATATCCATTGTTAACCCCCGGATTAGGTATAAGTCTAACAACAATATTCGTAACTTCTCTCCAGTTCACTGTTTGTGCCCTTTCTATCGTATAGCATACGGTTCCGCAAAAAAGGTTATGATCATAATTAGCTTGTTAGTTCCAGCAAGGTAGTTGTCTTGGAACCTCTGGTTAGTGCAACGTAAAGGTCTTTGTGATTTCCCCATCTTTGCCGCCAGTCAGTTTCGCGAAGAATTATGACATGGTCAAATTCGAGACCTTTAACCAACAAGGTGCTACCGATACAACGATAGGCGTTGCTACGGTTTTGATATTTTCTTTTTCCGATTTCATTAGCATAAAGGGTTTTGAGATCGGTGCTCGTTTCATGATGTTCTTCTACTATACATTTCAGCGCGCTGACTGATTCCGAAAGCTTGCAGGATGTTCCGCCAATTCGCTCGATGTACCCGAGCAGGTCGAAAACTAATTGTGGGGTAGCGCCCTGGGTATGTTTCTCGCACAGCGACCGCCTGTCTGCACGCCGTGGTTGCTGATCTTTGCCGCGAATAATCTTCTCGAGAAAAACCCTATCATCGCCAGATAGGCCACCGTATGCCCGAGACAAAAAATCGTGGGTGGCATCGGCTTTTTCAGTTGGCGATCCATCAGAAAGTGAAAGAATTAGAGAACGTAAAGCCGAAAGCTCGTTGGGCTCCAAAACTTTATATTTATTTTTTACAAGACCGGTTTCTATTCCGGCAGGCAATGGCCTTGACTTTGGCCCGATCACACAGATTCTATCGCGTTTCTCATGCGTGAGACGTACAAGCACAGGACCGAGCTCGGCATATTTGACGGCGCGTCTGTATACGGGGGAACCATCATAATCGGGTTCCTGCTCATGATGGAAGTGCGGCCGAATACTCAACAGCCAGTGCCCAAAGTCTTCATTATTTGCTTTAATCCATCTGTACGGTGTTTCTAACGTGCCAAGATCGTGGACAAACTCGCCTGTGACAGTAGACCAGTCAACGAGAGGATCATCGCGAAACCCGAAGATACCCTGCAAATCGTCACCCAGAACTCTGCAGGGAAGGAAGGTTTTAAGCTGCACGATCAATTGGTGCATCGGAATTGTACAGTCCTGATATTCGTCAACGATAATTCCTGTGTAGGAGTTGGCGACACCACGTTTCACGAAATCTTTTTGCAGAAGTATCCGCATAGCAGTGTAAACGTCTTTCCATTGCGCAATTTCCTTCGACCCTGCATAGCCCGCATTTTCTGGATATTTCTTCACCCAGTTCCAAGACCAGCTAGCGATAGTGTCGACATGGTACTTTTCAGTCGGTATAGAATGTTGGCGGAACCTCTGTTTTAGAACGTTTACCCCGGCATGTGTATGTGTCAGAATGAGTTGCCGGCCATCGCAGTAACTACCAACCGTCCTGATAATGGCCTCGGTTTTTCCGCAACCAGCAGGAGATTCCACGAATCCATACGATGCTTGCGCTATTGCTTGATAAACTTCGTCACTCATTTCTCTGTATCCAAGAAAACAGGGCATCCAGTCGAGATTTGATAACACTTGCGTCTGATAGGAGCTGCAAGGCAAAAGTAAATACCTGTTCAGCGTAGTCGATGCGCTTAATCCACTTACCGGAGTTTGCCAAATCTCCCATTGCCCGCCTCAAGATTGGACTTTCCGACCAGTGTGCTGGATCATTACCGAGGCATTGCGGCTGAATGCGGGGTTCCTTAATGATGGTGTCTATGACTGTTGCATGCTCTAAAGTATCGTGGCTATCACAAATTATCTGCAATAATGCAGCAATGTTCTGCCATGGAAAATCAGCGAAGAGCTGGTGCTCTATCGAATTGTTAACATCCCATTGACAAATATAAGCGCCGGCATCCTTGAGGCTTTGAATATCAGCTGGAGATAGGTGAGTGGGCGAATCATTATCACACAGCACGGCCGTGTGATAGCCAAGAATAAGCAATTGCTCACAAACCTCTCTTATACGGCTCGCCCCACCGCAGTTCAGATACGATGTCGCGACGCTCCAAATAGGTGGGTCTTTCGCATCGAAGCGATAAATATCATAAGCCCGTAAACAACCTATTTCGGTAGGACCTTCACATCCGATGATTTTCCTACCCAGAAAAGCCTCCGCATTGCTGCGTACTTGTCCTTGTATGTCAGGAACAACTGATAAACTGTCAAGACTAACAGCTCCAGCCACGTTGCGTTTGCAAACATAGAGTTCGTTGTCAGCAACGCGAAGCTCTCTTATTACAGCGGGGGAGTGCGTCGTTGCAAAAATCTGTTGATTAGAGTTTTTGAGGTTATGGATTAAGCCACGAATACGGTGTGGCTCAAGGCCTACTTCAAGCTCATCGATAAGAGAAATGTTTTTTCCACCATTTAGCTTCATCTGCATAGCTGCACCAATCAGTCTCTTAGTGCCATCCCCTTTGTTGCGTAAGGGCACATTATTCTCATGCAAAGACAGGGAGCTGGTGCCGACCGACTGACGTTGCATGTCAATTCTTGGAGAAAGACTAGTTAAACTAACTCCTGACTTTTGGGCGTCACCCTTGATTGTGTTAGCGATATTTTGGCACTCTTGGATGGACTCATGATGAGAGATATCACATCCACGGATATCACGAGCGAGTGTCGAAAAAACCGTATTTAGATTACCTTCGCTGCCGGCGCTTAGGCGAGTCAGAATGGTATTGCGCCCCCAAGTAAAGTGAAAATCGGAAAAGATATCAATGCGGCTTAGGCCTAGTGTAGCTCGATCTGCGGCATATATGGGCTTTCTATCTTGCTCTTCTTCTTCGTCGCGGCCTCGGACAACAGACCATCTTGGTTCGAGACTTTTATCAACACGCAAAGAGATAGATACAGCAATCTCGCCATCAGGCGATGGCTCATGCAACGGACCGGTTTCAGCAATACCACATTTGTATCGGGCAAATTTACTTTCCTGAAAAAAACGTCTGATATCCTCCTGTGTTTCATCCCAATTGGCGAGAGTGACCTGGATGACAATATTCTGATTGACATCCTGGTTGAAGAAATCAGAGTCATCGAAAGTTAGGACTGAGCGGGGCGAGAGTGCATAGTCCAGTGCTGTAAGGATCGTTGTTTTGCAAGTATCTCCCGGACCGATGATACAATTGAAATCCCCTTTTACCTGCCACGAAAGAGATTTGATGCCGCGAAAGTTTCGAATCTCAACATGCTTGATTCGCAATTATCGGCCTCACCCGTGTTCCATAATTTCTGTTCTTGCCCAACATTCTCGATCTAGCGCTGAACCAGTTGAGACGAACTACTCGTTTTGCCTTGGTACCGAGGCGTGGGAAAAACGCTTCGGCAATTAACAACTTTTTCTGTTAAGAATCGTTCACGATGTGTCACGCTCCACTTTATTCTCCCGCAATCTGAAATAGTTTGCAAGACATAATCTACTAATTACCAGTTGAAATCTACTATATTGTGACAATCGCTGATTTTGTTACGTATAGGAGGAAGTAACTGTCGGGTCTAAAGTGAAAATAGATGATTTATGACTTGATCTCCATCGAGTCCACGAAGATACTTGCTGATAAGCCTTTTTTCTTGACCCCTTCCGCGAGTCTTATTAGAATATTGTCAGCAGAGAACATGATATGGAAATCATTTACATAATCTTGATCGGTGGAGCGATTATTGTATTGATGAAAATCTTCGGGAAGAAAGAAGAGACGACAAAGGAAGACGAAGCGGCAATTGAGATGATGTTGCGAAAGTTTGATGAAGACAGAGATATGATGACCGACCCTGCGTATAAATGCTTGGGAGGCAGTATATTTCATCGCCATAAGCTAAAAGATCATGACTAAACGTTGAACTGGGCATCTTGGACTTCTCTCGCCCGTTCATACTTATATATTGTTGTTCCTTCTGCCAACAGGTTCTTATTGATCTCGATCGTGGCCGCCACCGGGTGGACGTATTCACCCTCCTTCTGTTCATATACAGTTACAACGTTGTGCTCGGCAATATAGTCGAACATCTCCTCCGGGATGGGTATCTCGTACCCCTGGTAAAGAAGGGCCAGCCCGTAGCCGGTGATAACGAGGTTCGCCGTGAGTCTCGTGTTCCTGACCGTCTTTAGGATGCCTCCATCAGGGACGATGACGATGATCCCGTTATTCACTTTATAGCACGACGTGACTTTCAATATAGTTTCTTACCCTCCTTGGTGAAGATCCCTCCTTCCATGATAACCGTCGGGCCCTTATAGGTTTCCGGCAATTCCTTGATGCGAGTCTCTATAGGCTTGTTCCAGTTCCAGCTGTTCCGCAATTTTTCTCCAACCTCACCGAACATTGCTTGGGTCTTGTTTGCGAGATACCGGCTTCCGTCGTTCGGACTCAAGTCCTGGGCCCTTTCCGACAGTTCGAGGAACCGAGCCTTAGTAAGGTTGTGGTTGGTGATTTTGTCAGTACCCAATGACACTCCTAGGGCGGCCCCGGCCTTGCCGAGAGCGCCCTGTACCCCTAGGCCAGCATTTTCCTTGCCATAATGCTCTATCATTGACATGAAGGCCCGAGTGTTCCCTTCCGCCCACGCCTGCCGCATCCGTTCGTCCATCTTTCCATCCGGCCCGTAAAGACTGTGAGTCAGCGTTGTATCGCCAGCCCGTGCGCTTGCCATCATCTGCGGTGCATTGAAATACCCTTGAACGGCCTTAACAAAACCCGTACTCCGCAAGTCTTCTTCCCTCAAGTGACCTGCTCTCATAGCCTCGAGAACGCCGACTTTTTGCTGAGCGTCCAGATGCGAGGTTGCCTTTGCGAATGTCCGGGCATCCATGCCGATCTCTGAACCGGCTTGCTGTAAGCCGAGGGCGTTGCCATGGCCGACCGCTTTCTGGACTGTTTGCGCGGCAACAGTTCCCTCGGGGGAACCAAACGCGGCGTTATCTGACCTGACATTCGTCAATCCATATTCAGCGAGCATTCCATATCCGGCTTCCCGGTTGCCCCTGCCCAACTCCATGGCGAGTTCGTCCAATGCGGTCTTGTTGAAATAATCCTGCCGCGCCGTCACGTCCGCTTCCCGTTTTTGAAGCTCATTTATGGAAATACCTAGTCTATTTGCAAGCTCTTCCCGTGCCTGCCCTTGCTGCATACTGTTCATCTCGTTGTTGGCCGTGGCTTTCACGGCGCTGCCATAACCCATCCTACCTAACGCCTGGCCTACTGCCGTCGTCTTCATGGAGTCGAAAACAACCTTGTCCACGATATTGTTCCTGAACGCTTGATCGTAGGTTTCTCCCGTGACCGTTGAACGCTCGTTGGCAGCCCGTGTCAGGCCCATTTGCTCGGCCTGACCTGTATTGTGAAGATTTTTGATATAATTGTCGACGCCCCCTGCTCCCTCGATTGAGCCGAGTAGGGAGGACCCTTTCATTGCTCCGTGCTGAGTGTAATTCCCGTCAAATGCGTCGCTGACCATCCGGGTGTACGCCAGATGCGAGCCCTGATCGAACTTCATGGTATTGAGGGCACCGCTAAGTCCTCCAGGACTTTCTTTCATCGCCGCGCCTGAAGCGGCCTTGCTGACCGTGAAACCGGCGCTTCCGGTCGCTATCATTTCCGAAGCGCCGCCTACCCCTCCAAAATTATTTGCCATGTCCCTGCCGTATTGCGTCTTTGCCATCCTGTCCATAGTATGTGCGGCCGACCTATCCATGAAACTGAATTTATGGGCATTAGCCATGGCGGACGGAGCCATTTCTGCTGCGCCCAGGGACCGGGACATCCCCTCGGGAGTCATGGCGGACATGCCCGCCGACTGTGCTTGATGCTGCGGCAGTGAAGTGATCTGTCCGGACAACTGAGCCAGAGCGTGCCCACCGAAGCGGACGAGCATGCCGGTTATAACAGTCGCCAGCATGATGCCCGACCATCGGATAGACGCGAAAGCGGCGAGCGTTTTCATCCCGGCGGTGGAGAAGTTCATGATCGCGGTGAGGCCGAGCTGGTTTCGCGTCACCTCGTCAAACGCCTTTTTGGCATAATCCATGGCGAACTGATGGACCACGGCGTCCGTGACTCCCCACGCCGTGATCCAGATAAAGAAGCCGACCAATATGCCGACAGCCCTGTTCACAAGGGGCGTCGGGATAAAGATCACCATGAAGGGGATGAGTCCGATTGCGATCGCAGTGATGACGGCCCGTATGGCCGGTATCCATGAATTTGCGAACATGCCCGATGAGAGCATCGCTGTCCCGGTATTTCTCGATGCGATAATGGTTGTTGCCGTGTCGGGGCTCACCGAAAGCAATGCATCGTTGAGGGACTGCGCGAGCAGGGTCTGCTGATAGACCTGCAATGTATCATAAGACGCTCCCTGGAGCCAATTGAGAAGGTTTGTCAGCGTGTCCCGGCACTGTTGCAGCTCAAGGGGGTTTGTGGGATCGAAGCCAGAGTCGGCGCACTGGGACTTGATGGAATCGCCGAAGGTGTTGATATTGGATATGTCGGCCTTTATATTCGCCCACGCCTCCTGGCAGGTCGCCGTGTTGTCCCCTCCGGCGCTGTAATAAACAGTATAAATAGCGGGAGCGGCCGCCTCCTCGTATATACTCACGAAGTCCGTATTGTTCATTGCCCCGTTAATGGTGAGGGCCGTGCCGGGCCGCAGGAACTCGAAGAGCAGGCAATCCTCCGTGTACCTCTGGAGGGAGGCGTTTATGTTCTTGTCGGCGAGAACGACCCCTTTGCTCCCGAGATTAAAGATCATGTCAAATCCCACGCCACCGGCCTGCGCCTGGTATCCCTCGGGTGTCCCCGATGTCGATACGATGTCGACAAGGCCGCGCTCCACGAGGTTCAACAGTCCTGCGACCGCGATCACGCCATCAGGAAGGTTCCCTACGGCCTGGGTCCGGTTCTTGATTGGATCATAGATGTGAAGGGTGCCTTTCGGTATGATGAGAGCCAGGTAGATGATGATCCCGATTCCTATCGGGGCGGCCCATGCGGCGGGAGAGTACCTGCCCCCGATCGCTTTCATGACCATTCCCAGCGCTCCGAAAAGAAAACCGAGCGCTATCACCGAGAAAAACAGCGCTTTATAGCCGTTGTCCCCGAATATGAGGGCCACCTTCTGAAACGCCCCCACTATGCTGTCGAAGCCATTGTAGGTATAGTATTCCATGTCAAGGGCCAGAACGTCCCCCGCGAAGAACACGATTGTCGCGGGAACCACGATCGCAATCAATATCAGCTTACGCACGCCTGTCCACCCCTTATCTGCCACCCATCACCCGTTTTGCCAGCCCGGGGGAGAAGGCCTTTGAAAGCCGGTCAAAGGATATCTTGTTGAATTCTTCATAGCGCCTTGCAAGATCAAGGACGGCAAGATGTTCCTTGGTCGAGTTTGCATAGTCGGCCTGGACAGTCTGGAGCAGGTTCATCGTTTGTTTGCGCATCTCCTTCAATGGATCGATGATCGGCGTAACTAGTTCAATCTGGCAATCCGCTTTCTTGCCCTGCCCCTGTTTGACCATCTGGGCTTCGGCAATCTGGATTCCCTGAGATATATCGCCGTATATGTCCTTGAGCATGCCGAAGGCGTAAGCCTTGGCGATGATCACGGAAAGCGATGCAAGGACCTCGTTGCCCTGCTTGCTTGCGATCGCCACCTTCAGGGCCGACAGTGTGGGCGGCGGCATGGTGTCCACAAAGGACTGCTCTTCCGCGGTAAGCGTCCCCGACTTGCCTAACATCTTCCCATACACGGCGATGAGCTTCCCGTGCGCCCACTGCTGCAGGTTTGCGTTCGTGTCAGTAACAAGGGCGCATGCGCCGTAGTCGTTCCCGGAGAGAGGCCTTTTGTAGACCCGACCGGTATAGAAACCAAATATATCGGCAGGCTTGCTGTCCGGGCAGGGCGTTACCGGATTCCATCCATTCTGGTTATCACCGTAGTTCGACACCATCACGTCGCCAATGAGACCCCGCATCACTTCAACGTGCTGGGCATTATATCCTCGTCTGTCGAATATGTTCTGCAGGATGCTGGTCCCGGACGTGTCGTATATGGCCCGTACCTCCGCCGGACACCCGGAGAGCATTTCGGTCCTGGTACGTTCGGGTTTGCCGCCGTTTCCTTTCCATATGTCCGTTATCTTGTGCGGAAGATCGTAGATGCCCTGGAGAATGCCATAGTCCTTTTCGGCTTCCTGCTGTACCTTTGGATTGTCGGTGAATGGATCCATGATCTTCGCCGCAATGACCTTGCCTGCCTTGCAGTCGTCGAGCTGCAGGGAATTCAGGGCGTCCGACATCGCCTCCATCGACTTTATCACGTTGGAACAGGGCTCGCAGAGATTCTTGAGCGCCAGATCGAAAGCCGCGGCAGGGGCCGCCTGCAGGACCCTCTGGAGCTTCTGGACGAGGTATTCGAAGTTCATGAAGCTGAATCCGCCCATGAAGGCGTCGATGCCCCCGCACCCGAAGTTCAGCCGGGGAGGCTCAAAGGTCGCCAGATAGTCCTTGTTCTGCGGCCACCTGGCCGAGAAGCTGCCTCCTGTGAAATACCCCCTCTTCTGCCCTTCCATGTACCCGGGCGAGGTTTCCGCCTTCTGGGTGATCCAGTCATCTATGAAGCCGGCGTGGGACATTGTCCCGATAGTGAACCCGATAAGCGCCACCATGGCGGTTATGGAGAATATCCTTCCTCTCTTCACCGAGGGCCTCCTTTGCTTTCCTGAGTATCGTTTCTGAGGGGCGCCCTGACATCAAAGGGGCCTCCCCTCTGGAAATCATACGTGCTGTATTCCTCAGGCGTGATCTCTTTGGATACCAGCCTGACACCCCTGTAGATCTTCTCTTCCATCTCCGACAGGGCGATAACCCCGGCGGATACGGGTATGGCGTCCTTTCCGTACCGGTAGACCAGGAGAATGTAGGGCACCATTTTCACGTTGAACATTTCCGCCAGTTGTGGATTGTCGTCGCGATTGACCTTTTTGACCTCCCACCCGTGACGGTCCCGGAACATGTCGACTATCCTGCCCTGCTCCACGCAGTACTGGCAGGAAGGAGAGTAAAAATAGATGAGTCCGAAATCACTCCGGGCGCTGACGAGTTTCGCGCGGATCTCATCGGCCTGGAGCCGCGTGAGGGCCCCCCTGCCCGGTGTCGCCGTCGGATAATCGGTGGCGACGTTGAGTTCGGGGTACTTTTGCATGATGAAAGACGCCGAATTGGCGAAGGCCAACGATTTTCTGCGGGCGATGTCCTGAATTACGTAGTATTCCCGGACGTTCTCTTCAGAAGGGTTCATGACGGCCTTTTTCTGGAAGTCCAGCAACAGGGGCTGAAAATCGTCGGGGTGCATGTTCCACAGTGCTTCGGCGGCGTAGTCCTTAAGGGACGGGATGCGGTGCTGTTTCGCTTTCTCTTCCTTCTTTTCTTCCCTCTTCCTGGGGACTTTGTCCTTCTCGTACCAGTACCACCCCCGCTTATGGTCCTTGTAGAATTCCCTGGCCTGACCGTCGCCGGGAGAGAGCAATAGCCCGTCCGCAGCGGCAAGGGAACTCCACACAGACCACAGGCACAGGAAGCTAGAAAACAGGATGAGCGGTTTTCCTGACATCCTCCACCCCGATAAACCCGAAATATCTGGAATCATAACTTTCCGGATGCTGACCCGTTAGAAAGAGCTTCCCCTTTGGGATAGCTCCGTTAAATGAGAAATGTTCCAGGGATTCGCCTTTTTGCGACCGCGCCCTGGCCGTGACAAGGTACTTGCCGTTGCAGTAGAAGTTTCCCCGGTCCTCCTTCAGGACTTCTCCCTCCGTACAGGCGACCATCTTCATGGCGTCTACCGGCTCACCGTTCCTGATCAGCTTTGACCGGAGGGTGAAGAGAACGTAACCACCCTTCTTGATTTCCCGCGCATCGGAGATCTCGGAGACAATATAAACGCGTTTCTCGAGGGATTTGCTGACGGTCACGGATATCCGGCCGGGCAAGAGGAGTCCCAGCATGAATGCCGACGCGAGCATCAGGATTTTTGAGATGCTATCTCGGTTCCAGCTTCTCGGTGTTGCTGGTGTTGGCAACGACATCCTCCAGAATTATGACCTTGTTCCCGGGAGCAGCCTTGACCGACGCGATGTAGGTATCGAGGTTCTGTTTGACCTGATCGGCGGTGAGGTTTCCCGCCAGGTAGAGATCCCGCTGGTGCTCCATGTACCTGCCAGGGTTTATCGTGGCGATCTTTTGAACAAAGAACCGGTCGTATGCGGCGACCGCCAGGACGGAGCTGAGCAGGCTCATCACCATCATCATGAGGACGACACGTTTGTCTAACCCTGCCTTCGGGCGCTCTTCTTTCTGCCATGGCGTATCGGCAGAAAGGCTTTCCGTAGGGGCGTGGAAGGACCCGGCTATGTTCACCACGTCACCATTCTCGTCCCTGATCTCTACCCGGTTCATGCGACCCCTCCTGATCATTGATAGTAGCCTTGACGAAACGACGAACGCAGGGCCTCAAGGCCCCCGCTCGGTGTCTCCTTAAGGAACTGCGCGACCGCGTATTCAAGACTCACGTCGCCGTAAAGCATGTGGTGTTGCGACACTGTTATATTACTGTCCAGACCCTCGCTCATCCTGTCGTCCAGAACGGACACCGATGGGCTGTACACTATTGCCGGGACCTCGCGAACGTCGTACCTTACGAAAAGGATGGGGTCCACCATGACCTGTGCGCCGAATGTCCTGCACATTTCTTTCAGAGGATTGCAGCCCGGGTCTTCGAGGAGAATGTCCTTGAGAAAGGAGATTGTCGGCTTGATATGCTTAACACCGCCGATGAATCCCCGCATTACGATACGGATGTTCGGGTCTTTCAGCTGTGATACGGCCTGCACGTAGTTTCGCAGGGTAGCCCTGGGAACCGACGATGAAATAAAGATATAGATACGCTCCCTTGCTGACAGTTTTCCGCGTTTCCCGGTGTTCCCGGCCGCCGGGTAGTAGCGCTGCATGGTGTCCCCGAAGACGTGTTTCTGCAGGCGGTTTTTCTGTGTTTCAACACGGTCCTGGAACTCCTGTGACTGGTAGAAATAGTGCAGATCGTTGGCTTTACCCATGGCCGCTTCCCCGTTTACGTTCCCGGGGATTCTCATCTTTTCGACGGCCTTCCTGGCAGTGCTCATCCTTTCCGGAATGTCTCCGATATCAAAGGTCGCCGTCACTTGTTTCTTCCACGGCGCTCCGTCGACGTACAGCTCGATCTCGGCAACGGCCGCCGGGACGGCCACCCGGGTTTTCCCCGCGCCACGGGACGGGCAGGCGCCCCGCCCCGACTTCATGTAGACCTGCGAGCCGGCAACCTTCTCGACCGTTGTGCAGAGGTCGGGTGTATCGATAGTAACCGTTTTCGTGGCCGACGAGAGGGCGATTGAGGTAAACGGAGCCCATAAGGCGGTTGCGATGAGGATATATCTCATGACTTTCATTACGGCGACCACCCGATACAACAGAGCTTACGCCTGAACATCACCCAGTTGAAATTGTCGTTTCCCGGGACTGGCGACGGGTTTTTCATCGATGACCAGATCAGGCCCGACCGCCCGATGGGATGACACGTAAAGTCTCTCACGGGCTTCATGATGTGCATCCTGAAGTTGTTCTTGGTCCAGACGGGCCAGATGACCGGGCCGCACACATTCGTGCCGTAGTCCCACAGAAGCAACTCCCGGGTCATCTTGTATAGGAACTTCCCTGCTATTGCGGCATTGTCCTGTATGTAGGTGTCGTTTGTCTTGTTGCCTGTCAGGGGATATGAACTTCCCCATGAACCCATGCACCAGAAAAGGAGGTCTATGGGTGTTGAAGTATTCGCGGCAACGCTGTCAGCCATGCACGCCATTTGCAGGACGGGGTTTCCGAACAGTATCGCCTCGGGGTTAATCAGGAAGGCAAGAAGGTCATCGTTCCATGAGGGATCTATTTC
>DNYO01000200.1 GCA_003506795.1 Deltaproteobacteria bacterium | reverse complement strand
TAGGGATAGGTTCCATGATCGACATCGAGAAAGGTGCCCTGGGCCCCTTCAAAGAGTATCTGTTTCTTCCTGGCCATTGCCTTGTGAAGGAATGAAGTCGAGTCAGTGACGTGCTTTTTGAGGATCTTCCGGTATGGTTCGAATTTTTTCAGGATGTCCCTGATCATCAGGGGTTCGTCCTTGTAATAGCGGCGAATGAGAAAGTTCTTTATTTCGAGGTTGGCTTTCAGCTTTTCGCGAAAGACCTTCCTGCTGATAACGTCGATAACGCGAATACCCATCCTGCTCGCCCTGTCTTCGTAGGCGGGGCCTATACCTCTGCCCGTGGTTCCTATTTTCCTTGTAGTCCTTGACTCCTTCAGGGCATCGAGCTTCTTGTGATAGGGCATGATCACGTGGGTACAGCCGCTTATCATGAGGCGCTTTTCATCCTTGAGATAACCGAGCTCCTTCAATTCAGCCAATTCCTTTTCGAGGACCTCCGGATCCATGACCACGCCGTTGCCGATCACACAATAGGTGTTTTCACGGAGGATTCCCGATGGTATGAGGTGCAGGATGACCTTTCTGTCACCGATTACAATAGTGTGGCCGGCGTTGGCCCCGCCCTGGAAACGGACTATGATGTCAGCAAAGTTGCTGAGATAATCGATGATCTTTCCTTTGCCTTCGTCTCCCCATTGAACACCAACAACTCCCACATTGGCCATGATTGTCTCCTGAGCTTTTCGTTGTGCAAACATATTTTTCTAATATACTCTCTCCCTAAAATCAAGCCTAATCGGGAAATTTACCCATTCAAGAAATTCGATGGAATAGTGAGATTACTTGCCCTTTTTTACCGGCCGGGAATCAAAAAGCCCGCCCATTGAGGCTTTGCCGGGCATAGGCATATCGAGATGGGAAAAGGCCTTATCCGAGGCTTTTCTGCCCTGGGAGGTGCGGATGATAAACCCGGATTTCAAGAGAAAAGGTTCCACCACTTCAATGAGGACGTCGGATTCGAGCTGCAGCGTTGCGGCCAGGGCCTCGATGCCCACCGGACCGCCCTTGTAATTCAGGATAATGGTTTTCAGAAGTTTCCGGTCAGTCTCACTCAACCCGTGATCGTCGATGCCCTCAAGATTGAGCGCATCTATGGCCACATCCCTCGTAATGACTCCGGCGGCCCTTACCTCGGCGTAATCCCGAACCCGTTTGAGGAGTCTGTTGGCAACCCGCGGAGTTCCGCGCGCGCGTTTTGCGGTTTCGTATGCCCCGGCGTCGTCAACGGTGATGCCAAGTATGGAAGCAGAGCGTTTTATGATCTTCACCAGGTCTTCATCCGTATAGAAGTCCAGGTCTCTCACGATACCGAAACGCTCTCTTAAAGGCGAGGACAGCAGCCCCGAGCGGGTAGTCGCACCGATAAGGGTAAACTGTTCGAGACGATACCGGTGCGTCCGTGCGTGGATGCCCTTGTCGAAAATAAAATCGACGGCGAAATCCTCCATGGCCGGATAGAGAAATTCTTCGACGATCTTGGGAATGCGATGGATCTCATCTATGAAAAAGACATCTCCACGCTCGAGGTGCGTCAAAAGCCCCATCAGATCGCCGCCCTTTTCCAGTGCCGGACCCGAAGATGTGACGACTCGCGTACCCATTTCATTGGCGATGATATGTGCCAGGGTCGTCTTTCCAAGCCCCGGCGGCCCGTTAAAGAGAATGTGCTCCAGCGGTTCGCCCCTCTTCAGCGCGGCTTCGATGGCAATCTGGAGAGTTTCAACAATCGTATCCTGGCCGACATATTCAGAAAGACGGCTCGGCCGGAGGGTGATGATAGTCTCGTCAGCCGCGCTTTCTTCTTTTTTGTAGAGTTCGGAAAGATCCGAGTTTTCTTCCTGTATCATTGTTTCTGTCCCCTGTACACTTCCTCAAAAAGCTCTTCCGAAGACGCGATGCGGGGATTTCTTTTCATCGCATCCTCTATCATCTTCCGTGCCTCGATCAGCTTATGGCCCAACTGGGTAACAAGCACCTGTTCGACTTCTTTGATGAAGTCTTCCGGAACCGGAGCGGCAGCCGCTGTTTCCGGCATCAGGGCATATTTTGCGACACGGCCCTTGAGGGTTGCCACTATCTTGTCGGCCTTTCTTTCCCCTATCCCCTTTAACCTGCGCAGGGATTTTACATCCTTCTCCTCAATATGACGCGCTATCTCCCGTATGGGCTTTGTGAGCGCCTTTATCGCGGCCATGGGACCGATGTCCTCAACGGTGATGAAAAGTTCGAAAAACTCCCTGTCCAGCTCATGTCTGAAGCCGACAAGGACGGGCTTGGGCTGTCTTTCGGTCTGATGAAAGGAAATGTAAAGGCTCAACTCCTCATCCTGCTTCTTCAGTCTTCGTATCTCGCTCATCACGAAGGCGGGGATCAGAACATCATATCCGATACCGCCCACGAGCAGGGTGAGACGTTCATCGTAGATGCCTTTCAAGGTCCCTTCAAGATAAGCGATCATACAACCCTCCGGTAGTCTCTGCGATAATAGACCGCCAGTGCCACGGCCAGGGCGTCAGATGCGTGGAAAGAGGAAATGTCGCCTATTTTCAGCGTGCTTGCCACGGCGTCTTTCACCTGCTTCTTGCCCGCATTACCGAAACCGACGAGGGAATTTTTGATCTCCTTCGGGGCAATCTCCTGAACGGGAAGGCCCCTCCGGCGCGCCGTCACGTAGAGAACCCCAAGGACACTCCCAAGAAGTATTCCGGCCCTGGGGTAACGAACAAGGGAAAAAACATCCTCGAGAGCAAAGAGGTCAGGCTGCACCTGATCGATAACGGTGTTCACATCCTCATGGATCTGCATCAGCCTGTTCGCCATCGTATCATGAGAAGAAGTTTTTATGGAACCGCATTTGACAAGGACAGGCACCCGGCCGCCGCATTGCAACGCTCCAAAACCGGTGCTGGCAAGCCCCGGATCAATGCCTAGAATGATCATTGTCCACCATCATGTCGTCACTCTTTATGGGTCAGGTAATTTCGATATTCATCATAACAGGATGGATAATCTTTGTAAAGAAGATGGGTGATGGGTAATAGGTCATAGGTTATGGGAAGAAACCTGCACCAGCTATTACTCATAGTTTCATCCACATCTGTCCAAAATAACGGAAAGGTCAACCTCTTTCCGGACGGTCACAGACCATCGCACAGTTCTAGGAGAGACTATGGATAAGGAATCACCATATGGAGGGACATCCAACCATCCTCTTTAAACACTGTATGGTGCTCTATATAAGCATGCTTCCCGTTCCATGAAAGGTCTTCCTGGATTCCGGCCTGCGCCGGAAAGACGAACTGCGAGATAAGGCAATGTGGTTTTGATAGGCTGGATTTACCCGCCTTCACTCATTGCTTTATAAAGAAAGCAGTCCGGAAAATGGATTAATTTGGACAGCAGCGACCTATTACCCATAACCTATTACCCATTACCCGCCTCTATATTGATTTCAAGGGCCGTTATCGGTATACTTGAGTGATGCTCGACGAAGAATACATGGAAGTGTGCCTGACGGAGGCCCGGGCCGCCCGGGTGGAAGACGAAGTTCCGGTAGGGGCGCTGGTGACTGACGAAAACGGCGCGATAATCGCGCGGGCCCATAATGGGACGCGGGCGCTCACGGACCCCGCTGCGCACGCGGAGATGCTCGCCCTCAGAGGCGCTGCCTTGAAGCGCGGTAACTATCGTCTGACCGGCTGCACCCTCTTTGTCACCATGGAACCCTGCATCATGTGTGCGGGAGCAATCATAGAAGCCCGTATAGACAGGCTTGTCTTCGGATGCTACGATGAGAAACGCGGAGCTTTCGGGTCTGTCATTGACATAAACGCCCTCCCCCTTAATCACAAGGTGAAGGTGTCGGGCGGAATCCTGCAGGAAGAGAGCGCTTCTTTATTGAAGCAGTTTTTCACCATACGGAGAGGTACCGAAGTGGCCATAACGGGGCCGACTCGAAATCGGCTGTACGTCTAATAAGCGTACCGTGGGTTCGAATCCCACCCTCTCCGCCAATTACTATCTATAATATCCATTAGTTACAAACACAACACGGTCAATATTTTCTCAGATAATCCTCAGATAGATGGCTATAGTTGTCAGATTGGAACGATACAACTTTTTTAAAAGGACACTCACGCATAACAAGGTACGTGCCAATCCCCCGGCCCGTCGGATTCGAAGCTGCGGACATCCAAGTCTGCAAGCAGCTCGGAAAAACGCACGGTTTTGGCGCCCCTCTCGAAGAGTTATGTATCTCTCCGCCAAACCGCAGCCGTTGCTTCCCCTTTGGCCTTCCTTGCAGCTTCGGCCACTTCTTTCGCGACAACAGTCTTGCCAATAGGCGCGAGTGCAATAGCAGCAAGTTTCAGATGTTGTATCCCAAACGGAATACCGATAATCGTGATGAAGTTAAGCACAGCCGAAGACACGTGGCCGATCGCCAGTCAGATGCCGGCAACGATGAACCAAATAACGTTTCCGACGACTCCCACGGCTCCGGTCCCAATATCCTCCTTCTGCGTAAGTTCATCTCGACTGATAGCCTCTTTACCGAATGGGAAAAAGGTGAACTGGCCGATTACAAAACATGCCTTACCCCAGGGAATGCCGACTATCGACACCTACACCAGCAGGCCTATAAGCCACCACGCCGACCCCATCCATATCCCGCCGAGAATAAACCAGAGCAGGTTGCCGATCGATCGCATCGTTTTTCTCCCTTTCGGCATCCTGAATGCCGGCGCATCAACGGCCGGACGGAGCCTGGTCGGCCACATGCCCCTGCCAGGCACGAGTAGAATGTCTACCCGGACCGCCATGCTCCGGCCGTACAAGGTCAGCAATCGCCTATTTTACGATCAGGCTGTTCTTTACGGATTTGACCCCTCCCACGCTTCTTGCTATCTCGACTGCCTTGTTGACGGCCTTTTGAGAATCAACAAAGCCGCTTAACTGCACGATGCCCTTGCGTGTTTCAACGCCGATCTCGAATGACTTGAGAAAATCATCCGCTGCGAGCAGGGCTTTCACCTTCGTCGTAATGACCGAGTCGTCAACGTATTCACCCGTGCGCTCCTGCTTCGATGAAGATGCACAGGCCGCAAAGGCGGTGATCAACATAAGCGCGACCAGGCAGCCGATAAGGATATTTGTTTTTTTCATCGTTCGTAGTCCTCCTTGTAATAAATTTGGTTGGGAAATCCTTGAAAACAGGACCTTTTCTCTGGTCTCATCGAACCCCGCTTCCCTGGCTTTAAACCACACTCATCGCCTCCGGATAAAACCAACTACGACAACGATAATGGCAATCACCAGCACGATGTGAATGAGTCCTCCCATCGTGTAACTGGTCACTAACCCCAGCAGCCACAGAATTATCAGTATTACAGCAATCGTCCACAACATGTGATCCTACTCCTTTCTTACCCGAGGGCCGGAATGTTCCTTAAGCCCTTCATGCCGTTTACATCCTTAACGGGCTTGACGGACAGGTCCTTTTCGCTTTTTTCTCAAAAATTCTACCGGAATCGATTGAGATCGATTTCCAGCGAATCGAGCCTGCGGGAAATGTCCGCCCTCTCTTCGTTCGTGGCGTACCTGCCTCCACCAGTCATCCGTAGATAATCACTCCGGATGGAGTCCAGCCTGGATTGAAATTCTCGACCCTCCGTCACGGGCAAACGTCCGCTGATCCTTCCATCATCAATTCTTCTTTGGAGTGCGACGATCCTGTCCCCGCTCCCCGGTCGTTCAATTCTTGCGGGCCGGCCAATCGCCCTGTCGATCTCATTTCCAAGCGTATCAAGCCTTCCATTAAGGCTATCCCACTCTTCCCTGTAAACCATTCTTTCTCTCAGCGCCGTATAGTCCGTTCGAATGCCCTTCAGCGTCGTCAGGAACGACTGGGACTGATCTGGGGTAAGCGCACCGGTTTTCAGCCCTTCTCCGATCTTCTCCTGGATTACAACCATTTTGTTCTCCGCGCTCCTTTCTTCATCGGGCCATCTTTGCATGGAGATACAGCCCGAGAACAGGGCTAATCCAAAAACCACTAACAGTGACAACAAAACAGCCTTCTTCATATCTCTCCTCCTGGTTTTAAACCGAAATCACCTTGCCGTACTCCACTGTGCGGTAATCTCAAAAAAACTCCTCATGATTGCCTTTGCCGCATCAGAGTTAATGTCTTCTACGGACTCTCCATACTGTACGGATTCTTCTCGCCATATCCGAATCATGGAAGGCCTGCTACGAATGCCTTGCCTGCCTAAAAACGAAATACAGACCAGTACTGATCAACAATACCGCCAGGGTCAAAGGTGCAGGTGCCTCGTGCGGGCTGAATAACTGCGTAATTACTGAAAGTGCATGCCCGTAAATATCACCCGCGAACGTCGTACCCAGAACAGCGAGCATAGCTGAAATAGTTGTTGTAATAAGGAAAACCAATTTCATTTTGTTCGTCATCTAAGGTTCAACCCTCCCCGAAGCACCTGAATGCTCAAACTCTCACGATCCTTTTCCGTCCTTTTCGAGACAATCATTGAAGCTATTTCCTGCGACAGCTCCATGCCGTTCTCAGAGAGAACCTTCATCTGTATGATGAGCAGGATCGTGCTCATGATGACTGCAAATGGCCTGCCAACGAACTGACAAATATCAGGAGTCTGGAATCATTTATAAATAACGAGGTGTTAGATTAATGGAAGAGAACAGTGGAAAAGCGTGCAATGATCTGTTTGGCCTCAAGATGTGGCGGAACCTCAATATATTGAGGGAAACTTCGAGAAAGGTCAGGACAGCTCAATCCAACTCCCTGGTCTCCTTGCGCCTGGACTCCACCTTGATTAACTGGCATTGCCATTCTATATTCTAAATCAGGAGGTAATTCAAAATGTTCAAGAAGATTCTTTTCCCAACCGATTTCTCAGATGCGTCACAGAAAGCAGTAAAGTACATCAAACAGTTGAAGGGCGCAGGAGCGCAGGAAGTGATCATCCTCCACGTGATTGACGAAAAGGAGTTGCTGGTGCTCTCCAGGGCCTCTGATCAGTATCTCCAGATCACGGCGCATATGGAAAAGGAGATAGCGAAAGATATGGCTGCCGTTGAGGCAGAGATGATTGCGGAGGGTTTCCGCGTAAAGCTACAAGTGAAGACAGGAAAACCCTTCACGGAGATTATGATGACAGCGGCAGAGGAAAAAGTTTCCATCATCGTTGTAGGTTCCCACGGAAAATCAAACATCAAAGAAATGCTTCTGGGTTCTGTCTCCGAGAACGTCATCAGACATGCCAGAGTACCTTTGTTGGTTATCAGTCGGGAAATCCGACAGGATACCTGAACCTGGTGTTTACCCACCTGACTTGGATGCTAACGACTTAACCAGGACGTTAGCCGGGAGATATCTTTATCAAGGTTGTGACGGAGAGGCATCTGAGATCATCCATCCTCATCACCAGCAACCGGCCGGCGCAGGGCTGGGTGGCGCTCCTCCCGGATCCGGTCATGACAAACTCGGCGCTCGACCGGCTAAGCCATCATGCCCACCACATCATGGTTGATGATGGGGATACATACAGAAGGAAATTGAGCCCGGGGAACAACAAATGATGAGCCGCTCATCCGGCAAAAGTGGGGAATTACCCTGGCCCCGGTACTGGGGAGTTAATCTGGTCCTTGACACCTCAAACCTGGTACCATAGGCGCACCTCGCCAAGCTCTCCAACCACATATGTACCGGCGCCCCATTTATCCGAAAAGCCCCTTTGAAATTACAGTGGATATAAAAAGGACTGCGGCGTGATCTGATTCAGA
>DNYO01000257.1 GCA_003506795.1 Deltaproteobacteria bacterium | reverse complement strand
GGCGGCGTCGTATTCGGCGTTCTCCGAAAGATCGCCATGCTCCCGCGCTTCCTCGATGGCCTTCAGGATCTGCGGCCGCTTCACGCTGAGCATATTCTCATGCTCCTTCTTTAATGCTTCATAGCCTTCCCGCGTAATTGGTACTTTCATTGACGCTCCGATTTATTTTGCGATGGATTTAAAGACTACCTGAGCCGGGCCAAATTATCAACAGATTTATGTCAGCATCTGCCCGAACCCTTCTGGCAGTCTCTTCCGCGTCACTTTCCGAGGCCGGCGAGAACCAAAGGCAGGCCAGCGGAAACAAGGAAAAAAACCTTGACAAACTATAGAGTTACCAGTATAAATGACTAAAGTGGTAAAAGGTGTAAAAAGGTGGGAGATTGTTCTCAGGACGGTATGAATACTCTATCGATGACAAGAGCAGGGTGAGCATCCCGGCAAAGTTCAGGGAAGGCCTTTCGCTGAACCACGACCTGCGGCTCATTCTCACCAACCTGGACGGCTGCATAGTCGCCTATCCTTACCAGGAATGGCTGAGCATACAGGAAAAGGTCTCCGCATCCGGACCCATTCGAAAAGAAGCACGAGCCTTCCTCCGCTATTTCTACTCCGGAGCATCGGAGTGCCCGATAGACAAGCTCGGCAGGATACTTATTCCCCAGGCCCTGAAAGCCGATGCACATATCCAGAAGAACGTCGTCATAATCGGGGTGGGAAAGAAGATTGAGGTTTGGGCGAAAGAAAAATGGGAGGAACTGGTAAAAATGGCCACCGCCGATCCCGATCAGATCGCTGATATCGTATCGGAACTCGGTCTTTGAGTGGCCTTACGCACATAGCCGTTCTTCCCAAGGAAGTACTTGAAAACCTGATCAGCACCCAATGCAAGGTCTTTGTCGATGCAACCGTCGGCGGAGCCGGACATGCTCTCGGGGTGCTGGACAGAAACAGAAAACTACATTTTATTGGTATCGATAGAGATCAGGAAGCACTCGACCGGGCGGAGAAGACCCTTGAAAGGTATAGCGACCGGGTAACACTACTGAGGGGGAACTTCAGGGACTTGAAGGAAATGCTGCACGGGATCGGGGTGTCGTCTATAGACGGTATCCTCTTTGACCTCGGTATTTCCAGTTACCAGTTGGCCGGCGGCAGGGGCTTCAGCTTCAAAGATGATGAGGAACTCGACATGAGAATGGATACCAGGGATGTCCTCACAGCATACGAGATCGTCAACTCCTATCGCCAGGACGAGATCGCCCGGATCCTTTATGAATACGGCGAAGAGTGGCAGTCCCGGAAGATAGCGAAGGCCATCTTCGACAGACGAAAAAAGGACAGGATCCGCACGGCACGGGAACTTGCCGACATCATTCTCGCCGTCAAGAAGAAGACGGGAAAGATACATCCGGCCACGAAGACCTTCCAGGCATTGAGGATTGCCGTCAACGACGAACTCGCGAGCCTGGCAGGAGGCATGGACGCCGCCGTGGACCTTCTTTCCCCTGGAGGCCGTATAGGCGTAATAACCTTTCATTCCCTCGAAGACAGGATGGTCAAGCAGCGTTTTCGCAGCGATGAAGCGCTGACGGTGCTGACCCGCAAGGCAATCAAACCGGGCATCGAGGAGATAAGGAGCAACCCGCGTTCACGGAGCGCCAAGCTTCGTATTGCAGAAAAAATCTGACGGGGGCGTTATGCAGAGAACAAGGAAAATATACATCGAGTCGTCGGGTGATACGTTGTTCACGAGCGTCCGGCCGATTCTCTTTCTGGGGTTCATCGTTGCCTTTGTTCTCGTTGTCAGCGTCCTGCTGGTCAACGCACATAATCGTGCCAGGCAGGAGCTCATCGAAACGCTGAGCCTCGAGCGGCAATTGCAGGAAACTCACCTGAAACTGAAAGCGGAGATGGCGGGTATTACGCAGTCGAGACTCCTCGCGCTTAAAGCGAAGGAGCGCCTGGGACTTTCGAAACCAAAGGATGAAGAGGTTCTCGTTCTGAAATGAACAAACAAGCGATCAGGAAGGCCTTTTTTGTGTGCGCGTCCATAGGAGTCGTGTACGCCGCATTGGCTTTCAATATTCAGGACAGGTTTTCCATGAAAAGGACCTTTGACTCACCCGTAAGGAAGGCTCCGAAAGGCCTGAGCGTCGCCGTGGCGAAAACCCAGGATGCTGTGACTCCGCAGGAGACGGTCATCACCTCCAGCAGTTCTTCCATCGAGCCTTCCGGCCTCATCGCCGTCCCTATTGTCGCCTACGCGATCCGTGAAGGGCTCATTGAAAAAGATGGTATGATCCTGGTGAAGAAAACGGAAGACCCTTCGAACGTCTATCTCAAGAAACCAATCGATATCCTGAAGGACAAGGACCCGGAGGGCCTAAAGACCCTGTCCCGGATCATCGGCAAGAAAAATATAGAAACCTTTCTGAACAGGGAAGGGATAAAGCTGCCCGACAGGTCGCTGCCTTTCGACGCCATGGCGGGAACAGGATACAGCGTCGAAAAGAACGCACTCGTAGCCCTGTACAATAAATACGTGGGTGAGGGGTTCGATCCCCTCATGCCCTACGTCGCGGGCAAGTTCGAGGTCGCGAGAAAGGGCAGCGGATTCGATATCGGCAAGGTCCGGGAAGACAGGCAGACACAAACGGCGCAGGATGGCAGCGCCTGGACGATGCCGAACCTCACGGGGCTTTCGATGAAAGCGGCCCTTGACAAAATCTCCCCCAGAACGGAGGCGGTCAAGATCCGTGGGTCGGGTGTTGTTGCCGATCAATATCCAAAACCGCAGGAAAAAGTCCAGAAGGAAACCCGGTGCATTCTTTACGGGAGGTCGTACCAGCGGTGAAACTGAGCGAGCTCATAAGAAACATGAACAAGATCGCCGTGGTCGGCGACACCTCCGTTGAGATAACGGGCATCACCAAGGATTCCCGCAATGTTTCCGAGGGATCCCTCTTTTTCGCGACCTCCGCAAGCAGCGCCTATATCGATGACGCCCTGAAAAAGGGCGCGCGGGCGATCGTAACCGACGGCGAGATAGACCGTCCTTTCGGCTGCATCATTCGTGTACAGAACGTTGCAGCCGCGCTGGGACAGGCCGCATCCAAATTCTTCGGCCACCCGTCGCGCAAGATGCATATCACCGGCATCACGGGAACAAACGGCAAGACGACGACGACCTACCTTATCGAGTCCATCCTGAAGGCCGCGGGGAAAAAACCCGGTGTCATCGGCACCATTTCCTACCGGTACGGCGGAAAAACCTTCACGGCGGCGAATACCACCCCGGGGGCCAGTGAAACGAACGCCCTCTTTCAGGACATGATGAAGGCGGGGACCACCCATGTAGTCATGGAGGTATCCTCTCATGCACTCCATCAGGCGCGCGTCGAAGGCATTGACTTTGACATCGCCCTTTTTACGAACCTTACCCACGATCATCTCGATTATCACGGGGACTTCGAAAGCTACGGGGCCGCAAAAAGGCTTCTCTTCGAAGACTACCTCTTGCGAAGCCATAAAAAGAAGAAGTACGCCATCATGAATATCGACGATCCCTCGATCAGGAAGTTTGTCATCGGCCATCCGGTGACTATGCTCTCCTACAGCACACGGGGTTTCGCGGATGCATGCCTTTCGAGCTACTCGGAAAGCATCGACGGCCTGACACTCACCATATCCCTACCGGGGAAAAAGATCCCCATTGTCTCACCTTTAATCGGCATGTTCAATGCCTCCAACATCCTTGCCGCATCATTGTCAGGTCATGTAATGGGCATACCGCACCACGTAATCAAAGAGGGTATCGAAAAACTGGGCTGCGTCCCGGGGAGACTGGAACGAGTGGCAAACGACAGGGGTATCTCCATCTTTGTCGATTACGCTCATACCCCCGACGCGCTCGAGAGCGTCCTCACCCTTCTTGGAAAGCTCAAGAAAGGGAGGCTTATTGCGGTTTTCGGTTGTGGGGGCAACAGGGATGCCGCAAAAAGGCCACTTATGGGCACGATAGCATCGCGTCTTGCCGATGAAGCAATTGTTACGTCCGACAATCCGCGCAACGAAGACCCGGGACGGATCATTGAGGACATCACGAAGGGTCTGGACCGCAAACAGTTCCGGATCATTGAGAACAGGCGTGACGCGATCTTTCACGCCATTCGGATGGCGAAACCGGACGATGTCGTGATTGTGGCAGGCAAGGGACATGAGGATTACCAGATCATCGGCGACACCACCTTGCATTTCAACGACAGGGAAGTAATCGAGGAGTCTCTTCATGTGGCGACTTGAGGACGTTGTGAAGGCGGTCGGAGGGACGGTTCTGAAAAAGGAGAAGGAGGTCTTCACGGGCATCTCGACGGATTCCCGCACAATTCAGAGCGGGGAGCTTTTCATCCCCATACTCGGCAAATCCTTTGACGGTCACGCCTTCATCGCCGGGGCGCTCACACGATCGCGGGGCGGCACGCTTTGCAGGAACGATCATCCCGNNATGATGAAGAAACGCTACAGCGTCCATTACAACGAGAAGAACCTCAACAATCTCATCGGCGTACCCATGAGCATTCTGGCCATCACGGACGACCCCGACATATGCATCCTCGAGCTGGGAACGAACATGCCCGGGGAGATACACAAGCTCGCCGTCGCGACAAACCCCGACGCATCGCTCATTACCAATGTTAATCCCTCTCATCTCGAAGGCCTCATGTCGCTTGAGGGCATCCTTGAGGAAAAACTCGACCTCTTCCGGTATACGAAAGAGACAGGGAAGATATTCGTCAATGCGGACGATCCCGGCATAGCCGGACGGTATCGTGACCAGGACAGGGATGCCGTCACATTCGCCATCGATAATGATGCCGACTTCCATCTGACCATCGACGAAGACCTGGGCTGGGAAGGCGCGGCGATCTCGATCACCTCTTCCGCGGGAACGATAAAGGCGCAAACGGCCCTTCTCGGCAGACACAACCTTTACAATATCCTCGCGGCGGCGGCAATAGCTTCGACCATCGGGGTGGACGGGACCCTGATCGCACAGGCGATCGCCGAGTTCCGGTCATACGACAAAAGATTCCAGCCCGTGAGAACCTCAAAGGGATATATCCTTATCGACGATACGTACAATGCGAATCCATCCTCGATGACGTGGGCGCTACAGACCCTTGCCGGTCTTCCGGCAGCGGGAAAGAAGGTCGCCGTGCTCGGGGGGATGAAAGAGCTGGGAAACGACAGCGCCCGCTACCACAGGGAACTGGGGGCGTACCTCAAGGCAGCCGGCATCGACCTTATCGTCCTTTTCGGCGAAGAGATGAAAGAGACCTTCGCGGAGCTTGGCGACACCCGGGCGGCACACTTTGACGGGAAGGAAAGCCTCATCGGGTATCTGGCTTCGCACCTTGACTCAGGCGACACGATCCTGGTGAAAGGATCGCGGGCATTCGAAATGGAAAAAATCGTGGAGGCACTGAGGTAATGCTGTATTATTTCCTCTACCAACTGCATCTGAAGGCTTCGGTATTTAACGTATTCCGTTACATAACCTTCAGGGCCGTGCTGTCCATACTCTCCGCGCTTATCATCAGTTTCATCCTCACGCCTTACGTGATCAGGAAATTCCATGACTGGAAGATACGCAGCGGCAAGCGTGAAGACGTACCCGACCGCCACGAGGCGAAAAAAGAGACACCGACGATGGGGGGGTTCGTTATTCTCATCGCCACCATCATACCGACGCTCCTCTGGGCGGACCTGAGCAACTATTATATATGGGTGGTGACCTTTTCCCTTCTGTCCTTCGGTGCCATCGGTTTTATGGATGATGTAAAGAAACTGCGCGGGCTGACCGGCAAAGGCATATCGGGACGGACAAAGCTCTCCCTGCAGATATTCTTCGGCCTGTGCATCGGGGCGCTCATCTTCTTCAAGTACGGTTTCATCACGCAGCTTACGGTGCCCTTCTTCAAGAATATCCGCCCCGACCTGGGGGTCTTTTACATCGCGCTGTGCATCTTCATCATCGCTGGCACCTCGAACGCCGTGAACCTGACGGACGGTCTCGACGGGCTGGCCATCGGTCCCGTCCTTACCGTCTGCTCGACCTTCATGCTCTTTTCCTATCTCGTGGGCAACGTGATCTTCGCGCAATACCTCCAGATATTCTACGTGAAGGGCGCGGGCGAGCTGACCGTCCTGTGCGGGGCCATGCTCGGAGCGGGCATCGGTTTTCTCTGGTACAACGCCCACCCCGCGGAACTTTTCATGGGCGATACCGGGTCGCTCTCCCTGGGTGCGGCACTGGCGACCATCGCCGTCATCATCAAACAGGAATTTCTCCTCGTTATCGCCGGAGGCATCTTCGTCCTGGAAACGCTCTCCGTCATCATCCAGGTATACTCTTTCAAACTCCGGGGGAAAAGATAGTGGTACGGTTCTGGATCATCTCCGTGATCCTGGGACTTTTGGCCTTAAGCACATTGAAATTGAGGTAAGATGGACATACCTGACAGCATATTGATCGTCGGACTCGGTGCCTCGGGAATAGCTGCGGCCCGGTTTCTCTCCCGGTTGGGGAAAAGGATCGGACTCGCCGACGAAAAGAGCGAAGCAGCTCTTGACAGCGCCCTCAAAAGCCTTGACGGGATCGCCTTCACCGGCCATTTCGGACCCCATCGCGACGAAGATTTCACAGCCTATCCCGTGATCGTCCTCTCCCCCGGCGTCGACAGCGAACTTCCCGTGCTGCAACGGGCCAGGAAATCCGGTGTGCGGGTCATCGGCGAGATGGAACTTGCCTCCTCCTTTATAAGCGAACCCGTTATAGCGATAACCGGCACGAATGGCAAGACGACTACCACAAGCCTTATCGGCGCGATCTTCGAGAAGGCCTTCGGACCGGTCTTTGTCGGGGGCAACATAGGCAATCCTCTCATCAATTACGTCGCTGACGGAAGAAAGAACTCCCACGTCATCGTCGAGGTGAGCAGCTTNNCTTCTCAATATCACCGAGGACCACCTCGACCGCTATCGCAGCTACAATGAATACAAAGAGGCAAAATACCGCATCTTCGACAACCAGACGGAGAAGGATTTCGCCGTCATCAAGAAAGGACTTGAGGTCACCATGAAGGGAACCCCGAGGGTTCTTCAATTCTCGGTGGACGACGAACTCGATGAGGGCGCGTTCTCTAAAGACGGCAGGCTCTATGTGCGTCTCGACGGCCAGGAGACCTCCTGGCCGAGGGACCTGTCACCGCTCGTCGGCGTCCACAATACAGAGAACATCCTTGCGGCCATCCTCGCGGCCCGCATCCACAACATAGACCCGAAGATCATCGAAGAGGCCATAAAGACCTTCAGGGGGCTCTCCCACAGGGTTGAGTTCGTCCGCACCGTTCGGGGCGTCTCGTTTTACAACGACTCCAAGGCGACCAACGTGGACGCCACAAAAAGGGCCCTGGAGGGCATGGCCGGCGGCATCATCCTCATCGCGGGGGGGAAAGACAAAGGCGGCAGCTACAGGGTAATCCGCGAAGAGAGTAGCAAGATAAAGGCCCTCATAGCCATCGGCGAGGCAAAAGACAAGATCGCCTCCGAACTTGGCGACATCATCCCGACCTACCGCGAGGCGGACATGACGGCCGCCGTATACCGGGCATTCGCCGAGGCCGGCGACGGAGACATAGTGCTCCTGTCTCCTATGTGCAGCAGTTTTGATATGTTCAGGGACTACAAGGACAGAGGGAACACCTTCAGGAGGATAGTGGAGGCGCTGTGAAAAAGATCCTCATCGCCATATTGTCGCTCTTGCTTGTATACAGCTTCTTCCGGGAGTATACCTTCGTGAAGGTCCTTATCATCGTCGCCGGGGCGGCCGCGGGTTACGGCATCTTCCGTCTCCCCCAGCGGTCCCTCGAGGCAATGAAGTACCCCTTCATCGTCCTCAGTTTCATGGTTACCGTCCTTTTGTTCTTCTATCCAAAGGTTGTGCTTCCCGACGCGGCCCACACGGCCATCGTCTTTCTCTCTTTCTATGCCTTCATCTTCTACCTCATCGGCATGGAGGAAAAAGGCCAGGATTTCTTCAAAGAGGTTATGGCCCTTTCGATCCTTTTCTTTTCGTCGGGTTTCAACCTTTTCATTACGGGCAGACTCGTCTTCATGATCTCATTCGCCCTGGCCCTTATCCTGTATCTCTTCATCATTGGCAGGCACCGCATCATTCCCTTTATAGCGGCGTATGCAATCATCGCCTCCTTCATGGTGTACCGGCAGGGCGCGGCGATTCTGGGCGGCGGCCCCACCGGCCTTTCAGAGATCAACAAATACATACTCCTCGGGGCGTCCTTCGCCCTTCTGGCGACAAGCTTCGCCTTCGTCATGAAAAAGAGCGCTTTTTCAACCACGCTGCCTTTTTTCGGCTTTCTTTATGTCGCGATGGACATCCTCATGGTTGTAGGGGTCAAATTCTCTGCCGGACTCCTCTACCAGCCGGTGCTTTTCCTCGCCGTCGTCGTCCCCTTTGCGGGAACGATGATGAAGACCGAAGGAGGGAAGTCATGAGGCTTGTCATATCCGCTGGCGGAACAGGGGGGCATATCTTTCCGGGTATAGCCGTCGGTGAGGCGCTCATGGCAAAGAGTGCCCAAAACAGCGCCGTCTTTATCGGAACCCCTTACGGCCTTGAAGGAAAGTTCATACCCGATGCGGGTTTCAAACTCCACCTTATCGAGGCCCACCAGTTCCTGGGACGCTCTCCCATCCATAAGGCGGTCACTCTTTTGAGGATAGCCAAAGGCATCGTCATGTCCCTTACGATCCTCAAACGGGAAAAGCCTGACGCCATTCTCGGCATGGGCGGTTTCACATCGGTACCGGTCATACTGGCAGGAAGGATTCTCGGCATCCCCTGCTTCATCCATGAACAGAATGTCCGGCCCGGGCTCGCAAACAAGCTCCTGGCGAAGATAACCCGCAAAATATTCGTCAGCTTCGAAGAAACCGGGAAATATCTCCCTGCCGGGCGCGCCGTTCACAGCGGCAATCCCTTGCGTCAGAAACTGAAAAAACTCGAAGGCCTCAAAGAGGCCGGTTCTTTCGGCATATTCGTCTTCGGCGGCTCACGGGGCGCGAAAAGCATCAACGATGCCGTCGTTTCCCTGCTGCCCTTCCTTGAGAAGCACAAGAACATTATCGTCTATCATCAGACAGGCAGCGACGATTTTGAGAGGATACGCGAGGCCTATTCCTCGAGCGGCGTGGCC
>DNYO01000160.1 GCA_003506795.1 Deltaproteobacteria bacterium | reverse complement strand
GTGCATAAGCCCGATGGTATTTTCCCCTTTTCGGGCATAGTAGAAGATACCCTGTACCAATGAGCTTGCACAGTTCCCCACACCGGCAATGGCAACACGAATCTCTGGCATTGCATCTCCTTATATTATTTTTCTTTTAGTATATTTGCCTTAAAATGTCAAAAATACGGCGTTATCGTTTGTAGCGCTCCATGCCCTCCTGGTACAGATCGCCGGCAAACGTGTCGTTAATGACAAAGAGCGGCATATCCCTTACCTCAAGCCGTACTACGGCCTCCGGTCCAAGGTCCTCATAGGCGATCACCCGCGACGCGACAACGGTGCGTGCAATGAGCGCACCGGCCCCTCCCGTCGCTCCGAAATAAACCGCCCGATGTTCCTGGAGTGCCTTCTTAACGGCGCCTGAACGTTTCCCCTTCCCGATCATTCCTTTCAGACCCAGGCCGATCAATCGCGGAGCATAAACATCCATCCGGGAACTGGTCGTCGGCCCGCATGATCCGATCACCTTGCCGGGCGGTGCCGGTGCCGGACCGCAATAGTATATGACCTGGCCCCTGATATCGAAAGGTAATTCTTCACCGGCATCCAGCGCCTCGGCAAATCGCTTGTGTGCCGCATCCCGGGCCGTGTAGATAAAACCGGAAAGCAGCACCTTCTCCCCCGCCTTCAGAGATTGTATCACATCATCGGCAAGGGGGGTCTGTATCTTTTTTATCCCCATATCGCGCCCTTCGCCTGACAGCCTGTTGCCATCGGATGTCATAATACGGCCTCCCTCATCCGGTGCGCGTGGCACTGGATATTGACTGCCACGGGCAGCGAAGCGAGATGGCAGGGCGCCATCTTTATATGGACATCAAGCGCCGTCACGGTGCCGCCATAGCCTTGCGGGCCTATTCCGGTCTTGTTGATCTCATCCAGTAATTCCATCTCCATCGCGGCGAGCTCATCGTCGGCGTGCCGCGTACCGACGGGAACCATGAGGGCCTCCTTGGACAACAGGGCGGACGTCTCGAAATTGCTCCCGATGCCGACACCCACGATGATGGGCGGACATGGGTTGGGGCCTCCCTTTCGTACCATGTCGAGGACGAATCCTTTGACCCCCTCTTTACCCTGGGCAGGCATCAGCATGCGCACTTCTCCATAATTCTCGCTTCCGCCGCCTTTTGGCAACACGGTGATCTTCATCCTGTCTCCCGGCACTATTTTTACATGGATAATGGGAGGAGTATTATCGCCGGTATTCTTCCTGCTGAATGGATGACAGCAGGACTTCCTCAGGTACCCGTTCCGGTATGCCCGGCGTACACCCTCGGAGATCGCTTCCGTCAGATCGCCTCCGACGATATGAACGTCCTGACCGATCTCCAGAAAAGTTACCGCCAGGCCGGTATCCTGGCATATGGGCATCTTCTCTTCCCGGGCCGTGTCGGCATTCTTGAGCAGTTCTCTGAGTACTTCCTTGCCAGCGGGTGATTTCTCCCGTTCTACGGCATCCCCGATGGCCTTGTACATGTTCTCGGAAAGATTTATGTTGGCATCGATGAAAAGACGCTCCACAGCGGAGATGATGTCGTTCACATGGATGTCGCGCATACCCGGCTCCTTAATCGACGTAGGGCGGTATCACACCCTTCTCCATGAGGAGCCCCACTTCGTCCTGAGCCCTGCGGATCTTCGTGACCGCCATATTGTAAAGTTCCTTTTCATCGATCGTGAGGCGTGCAACGCCCTGTTTCATGGCCATCTTTGCGACGGCCACGGCCTCCCTCGGAAAAACCTCCCATTCGCTCATTGTCGGCAGGAGATGGTCTTCCGTGAGTCCCCTGTCCTCGGCGCACCGGGCAAGCTCATAGGCCGCGGCGATGCACATCTCGTCGGTTATGGTCCGCGCCATCACGTCGAGGGTGCCCCGGAATATGGCGGGAAATCCCACGGAATTATTGACCTGGTTGGGAAAATCGCTCCGTCCCGTCGCTACGATACGGGCCCCGGCCTCTTTCGCGTCCCAGGGCCACATCTCCGGTATCGGGTTTGCACAGACAAACACAATGGCATTGTCGGCCATGGAGGCAACCCAATCCTTCTGGATCACGTCGGGTCCCGATTTCGAAAGGGCTATGAGAACATCCTGTCCCTTTAGGGCAGCCGCCGTATCGCCTTCCCGGTTTTCTCCGTTGGTGGTGCGGGCGAGTTCGAGCTTTTCTTTGTAATTGGGTTTGATATCGTCGCGCTTCCTGTTGAGTATGCCTTTGCTGTCTACCACGATGACGTTTTTCGGATTGGCTCCCGCCTTTATGAGCATCCGCACAATGCAGACATTGGCGGCGCCTATCCCTATCATGGTGATCTTCGCATCCTCAATCCGCTTCCCGACGATCTTGAGGGCATTCACCAGCCCGGCAAGCGTAACGGCCGCCGTTCCCTGCTGGTCGTCATGCCAGACGGGAATCGGGGATTCCGCCCTCAATTTCTCCAGGATATAGAAACACTTGGGATTTTCGATATCCTCAAGGTTAATGCCGCCGAATACGGGCGCAATCAACTTGACCGTCCGTATGATCTCATCGGGATCTTTCGTATCGAGACAAATGGGAAATGCGTCCACCCCTCCGAGATACTTGAAAAGAAGGGCCTTGCCTTCCATGACCGGTAATCCGGCCATCGGACCGATGTCGCCAAGCCCGAGGACCCGTGTCCCGTCCGTCACTATCCCGACCGTGTTTCCCTTGTTCGTATATTCGAATACCTTTTCGGGATTCCTGCTGATCTCCTTGCAGGGTTCCGCAACCCCCGGTGTATACCATATGGCAAAATCATCAACGTCCCTGATGACACACTTGGGGACTATCTCAATCTTTCCCTTGTAAAAGGGGTGCATTTTCATCGCATCCAGAGCCGGCTTCCTGGCTTTTTCAAGAAGTTGCTCCTTGGTGACTCTCTCGTCTCCCATGAGACGCCTCCCTCGCATTTATTTCATACCTGTTTCGACATTGTAGTATAGATATGACAGAAAATGGAATGGAAAAATAGAGAAGTCCCGGATGACAGGTTTCGGGCCGCAGGCCCATTCAGTCATTGACAAACCGGGGTGAAATCGTTTATTTTATTAGAAAAGTTGGGCCCATAGCTCAGCTGGAAGAGCCACCGGCTCATAACCGGTAGGTCCTTGGTTCGAACCCAAGTGGGCCCAATATAATATGATCACATGGTGAAAAAATTTCTCATAGAACAAGATTCGTCAACTGACATGGAAGGGGTGTACCAACGGGTACACCCCTTCTCCTTTTTGGAGGCAATAAAGTGGAGCAGGAATTAGAGACTCTTTTTGAAGCACAGAAACTTGAATCGATGATCATGGAAGGGGAACAAAAACTCCTTCAGGCACCGAGAAGACTCAAGCAGATGGAAGATGAACTGGGTGCGGTCCGGGAGAAGATCGAAAGGGAAAAAGAGATCATTGAAGAACTCGAAAAGGAACGTCGCAAGAAAGAGAAGGAACTGGAAGTCGAGAAAGACAAGATCAAGAAGCTTGAAGTAAGGCTCTACGACGTAAAAACGAACAAGGAATATCAGGCTCTCCTCAAGGAAATCGAATCCGCCAAGGAAGCAAACGATCGTACCGAGGAGGACGTGCTCGTCCTCATGGACAAAGTCGAAGACCTTAAGAAGGACTTTGAAGGTTCCACGGTACAGCTCAAGAAACTCGAGAAAGAATCCGAAATCGAAAGAGTGGCGATTGAAAAAGAAACACGGTCGATGGACGAAGTAATAGCAAAGCTCACTACGGAAAGGGACAACCTGCTTTCCGTCGTCAGCGAAAACCTGCGGACCATCTACGGCATTCTTCGCGAAAAACGCGGAGGTGTCGCCGTTACCAACGTGAAACACGGGGTGTGCCTTGGCTGTAACATGAACATCCCTCCCCAGCTTTTCATTGAGGTCACCAAGAACAAGCAGCTCATTCAATGTCCGAGCTGCAACCGGATTCTCTTCTTTAGAGAAAACGATTAATGCGCTGGCATGTTCATGTTGACGGGGCTTCCTCCGGCAACCCGGGAAAGTCCGGCGCCGGAATCGTCGCCAGAGACGACAAAGGGAGCGTGATATTCACCAGAGCGGTCTTTTTGGGGGAAATGACAAACAATATGGCCGAGTACGAGGCCCTGCTTTACGCCCTGAGGAGCGCTCAGGAACAGTCTGTCAGAAACGTGACCGTATATACAGATTCTCAACTTGTGGCGAATCAGGTTACGGGAGTATATAAGATCAAGAATTTAACCCTTCTGGAATACGTGAAGCGTGTCAAACAAATCATAAGCAATTTCGAACATTTTACGATACAATATATACCGCGGGAACAAAACAGGGAAGCAGACAAACTCGCGAAGGATGCCATATTAAAAGGGTAGACGGGTGGTCGCTCCGCTTTAGGCGGGGAGGAAAGTCCGGGCATCGAGGGGCAGGATGGTTCCTAACGGGAACCGGGGGTAACCCCAGGGAAAGTGCAACAGAAAATATACCGCCCTTTAATCGGGGTAAGGGTGAAATGGCGGGGTAAGAGCCCACCAGTCCCGCGGTGACGCGGGAGCTTTGTAAACCCCATCCGATGCAAGGCCAAAGAGGGTGCCGCCACGGCGGCATGGATGGCCCGTCCAGTACCCGGGTAGGCCGCTTGAGGTCCGGGGTGACCCGGATCCTAGAGAAATGATCACCGTTTCCGCCTTCGGGCTGGAAAACAAAACCCGGCTTATAGTCTACCCTTTTTTTCAAACAGCAGGACCCGGGGTTCGGGGGTCAGGGAGGATGCGGGGCCAGACCCGGTAAACCGGTTGTGTGCCCTCCGAAGAATTCTCCATCCCCGGTTCTCTGGACAATAGACAAAACAGACCGGTCAATGGAGCAGAAGAACACAAAGATCGCCGTCATCCTCATTCTTGTCGCGTGCTGCGGGCTCTTTCTGACCAACATCGGCGGCCGGGATTTCTGGGCCCCGGACGAGGGTGACTTCGCCGAGATCGTCAAAGAGCTTGACAACAATTTTGTCGTCCCCCATCTCAACAATTCGGCCTACGCTGAAAAACCTCCCCTTTTTTATTATGTCGTCTTCGCCTTTGCCAAAACCTTTCGATGGCTTCCGGAAGAGACGTCCATGCGGCTGGCGTCAGGCTTTGCAGCCATTCTTACGATCATCGCACTTTTCCTTGTAAC
>DNYO01000108.1 GCA_003506795.1 Deltaproteobacteria bacterium | reverse complement strand
CCCTCCTCCTTCCTCACAAAAGACATCAGTACCGCGGAAACCACTGCCAGCCCGATAGCTGTCACGAAAGGAATGAAAAATGAGCCTGTCGCATCCCGGAGACTGCCGCCGAACCAGTGGGCAGCTATGGCGCCGAATGCGTAAAACGGGGTGAATGCACCGATCACCGTTCCCAGTATCTCTTTTCTGAAGTAATCCCCGCCGCAGGCACCATAGAGAGGGAATGTCGCGCCGTAGAATATGCCCAGGAGGAAGATGCCGATATTAAGCATGACGCCGTTATGCCCGGCAAGGACTATCCAGACGATTGTCGCTGCAACGAAGATATTGGAGAGCACTATTGTTTTCTTTCGCCCCAGTCGATCGGAAAGAAGAGGTATCGTGAGGACCCCGGCCACCTGCCCGATTCCATGCATCGTTGCAAGCAGTGAGGCCCGATCGTATGCAAAACCCAGTTCGTATCGCGCGTAATCCACCATGAACGTTGTGATCATATAGAGAGTGGCACCGATTGAGAAATAGGAACCGGCGATCATCCAGAACCGTCTCGCCGAAAGGATCTCGCCATAACAGGAGCCTTGTTTCGCGGGGGGCGCGGCCGCGGCGGAATCGCCATCCTTTGTGCCCCAGGGAAGACTCCCTGTATCCTCCGGCTTGCTCCTGAGAACGACCGCGTTGATCACGATCATGACAAGGGCGGCCAGGCCGAGGATGTACCAGCAATACCGCCAGTTCCAATGCGCCACGATGATGGGGTAGAGTCGCCCCATCGACGCAAAGCCGAGACCGAACCCTGCCGAAAGTATGCCGAGGGCCATCCCTCTCTTATTGACGGCAAACCATCTCTGCACCAGGGTGATGATCGGTGTCCACATTGCGGCCGCCCCGATGCCGACGAAACAGAATGTGAAGGCCGCCTGCCAGAATCCCTGGGCCATTCCCATAAAGAAAGTTCCCGCCCCCAGGACCACCCCGAAGACCGGGATTACAACGCGGGCCCCCAGGCGGTCCGTAAAATACCCCACAAAAGGCGAAAAAACGATGTAGGCATAGAAATAGGCATTGAAGATCTCTCCGCCTTCTTTCCTCGTGATCCCCATGTTCCGTATCATCTCGGGCAGAATAACACCGTAGCCCAGGCGTATGCCGTAATTGATGAAAAGGTTTACGAAACATACGGCCAAAATGATCCACGCCCAGTGAAACGTTCGCGACTTCGTCGTTTCGGTACCTTCCATTATAACGCCCCCTGTCTTAGGTTGTCCTGTACCGACATTCTAGGATACGGATACAAGGATTGCAAGAATTGAAAAATCGCTGCGGCCGCCGGATGTGCCGGCTTTCCCTTTCCCGGGGGAACATGTTATAGTGACTAAAACACTAATGGAGGGCGCCATGATAATCGGCGAGATACAAAAAATAGGTACGGACAAGATCATCGTGACGGTCAAGGAGTTTAAGGGAAAGACCTATGTCGACGTGAGGAATTTCTTCGAAAACGATCAAGGCGAAATGGTGCCGACAAAGAAAGGTGTCTCCTTGACTCCGGAGAATCTCGACGAATTGATCCGACTTCTCGGCGAGGCAAAGAAACAGCTGCCCAAAGAGACGTGACACGAGGCCGTTGATGCACCTCTTCCGAGGAGGCTAAACAGTCGGGAAGGCAGGAAAATACGTGGATCTTTTTTCAGACGATACGGTTTTCAAGGGAAGGCCCCTTAAACCCCTTGCGGACAGGGTGCGACCGAAATCGCTTGACGATGTCGTCGGCCAGGAGCATCTCCTCGGGGAGGGAAAGCTTCTCAGGGTGCTGATAGAACGGGGCGACGTACCCTCTTTCATATTCTGGGGCCCGAGCGGCGTCGGGAAGACAACGATCGGATGGCTCATCGGCAGGATCATGAAGCTTCCCTACGTGTCCTTGTCCGCCGTATCCATCGGTATAAAAGAAGTGAAAGAGGTGATCCAGAAGGCAAGAAACCAGAGGATCATCCTCTTTATCGACGAATTTCACCGCTTCAATAAACTCCAGCAGGACACGTTCCTGCCCCACGTCGAGAACGGGACCATCATCCTTATAGGCGCCACCACCGAAAACCCCTCTTTCGAGATCATATCCCCCCTTCTCTCCCGTATGCGGGTCCTCACATTGAAACCCCTCGTCGCGGCCGATCTCGTCAAGATCCTCGATCGGGCCCTCAGGGAGGACGAAGAATTGAAGGCCGCGAAGGTCTCCATCGATCCCGAAACGGTCGAGGAGATCGCCTACCTGGCCGACGGTGATGCGAGGCGCGCCCTGAACCTCCTTGAGGTATGCTTCAAGATGGTCAGAGAAGGTTCTTCGGGCAGTCCCGTCATCGACCACGACACGGTCCAGGAGGCCTACCAGAAAAAGACAGCCCGCTATGACAAAACGGGGGAGATGCATTATGACCTCATCAGCGCACTCCACAAGAGCATGCGCGGTTCCGACGCCGACGCTTCCCTCTACTGGCTTGCCCGCATGATAGAGGGCGGCGAGGATCCCCTGTTCGTCATGCGCCGTCTTGTCCGCTTCGCCTCGGAGGACGTGGGAAATGCCGATCCCTACGCGCTGACTCTTGCGATCAGTGCCACCGAGGCATTCAAATTCATCGGACCTCCCGAGGGCTACCTCGCACTTGCACAGGCGGTCACATACCTGTCGCTGTGCCAGAAGAGCAACGCCGTCTACAAGGCATACGGCGCCGCGTCCCGCGACGCCAGGGACCTTCCCGGATACCCCGTCCCCCTGCATATCCGCAACGCCCCGACCAGGCTCATGGATGAGCTTGGCTACGGCGAAGGATATTTGTACCCCCACGACCACCCCGAGGCACTCGTCAAACAGACTTACTTTCCCGATGAACTCCTCGGCAAAGAATACTACCACCCCACCGACAGAGGCGAAGAGCGCCGTCTCAAGGCCTTCATGGAAAAGGTCCGAAACTACCACAAGAGATGAAGGGGGATGTCTCACGTTTATCCCGTAGCAGACGACCTTAAAAACCTTGTTCTCACGTTTACCCCGTAACAAACGGGGCCCGCTTTAACCCCTTTCGGGGGTTCGCTGGAGGCAGAGAAGAGAGGATAGGAGGAAGCC
>DNYO01000014.1 GCA_003506795.1 Deltaproteobacteria bacterium | reverse complement strand
CTCTCCAATATATCCCTCCTGAGAACTGAATTTCATCGTTTACTCCATGATAACGGCTGGTTTACGAGGGGCACACAGCATATCGCCGCCGTGGAAGAGACGCGGGATGGGCCACCCGCGGACCTTGGCACGGTGATCTTTGCGGGGCTTTTCGGCCTCACAGGAGGAGAACGGCAGGTGATCAGGTCGTTCTGGGATTCGGGCAGGGCAACCGTGGTGCTGAGCGGCAGCCCTGACGACTGGCCCGTCCTCAAGGACCTTATCTCCTATCTCAAGGCCACCGTGGAATACAAGGCAAATCCCGGTGCTGCACCCCCGTCCATCCACCTCCATGCCGGGCAGGATACGCACGCGGAGGTACTTGAGGCGTACAGGATCCTCGAGGAAGGTGCCCGCAAGAAGACAGCGATCGTCCTGCCTGTCGCCGATCCCCTCTTCCCACTTCTGAATTTCGTCGTGGACAGGACGGACCTGCGGTGCAATATCTCCCTCGGACATCCCGTGGACAGAACCGCCCTCTTCGATCTCATACGCCATATCCTCAACGCCCGGATGGAGAGAAGACCCGACGGGCAGTACCCGGCAGAAGAATACCTGGCCGTAGTTCTCCACCCGTTCGTCAAAAATCTCGACCCCGAATCCGGCCTTCGCGGGCTTCTTCTTCACATAGAACGGGCCCTCTCCGGTGAAACGGGACAGAGTGTCATAGCCGATAATCCCCTGATCAGTCTCGCCCAGGTAGAAGCCGAGGCGGCCTCATGGGCGCAGCCTCCTGGAAAGACGGTCGTTCCCGAAGCACTGAGTGAGGTACACCGGCTCCTGTTCAGAAACTTCGAAGGGGTCTCCACCATAAGCGAGGTGGCGACCGGTCTGGAAGAGGCCCTGGAGGCGATAATCCTCAAGACGTCGCTTCATTCCTATGTCCTGTCGGGTACCATCTTCGAAAGTTTCCTCGGATCTCTGGCGTCGTTGAAGTCGGCCCTGTTCAGCTCCGACCGGCTGTCCGCCGATCCCGCCCTGAACACACGGGCGCTTTGCGATATCACGCTTGACTATCTCGGCACAGGCACGCTTCCCTTTGACACTCATCCGGTGGAAGAACTCGAGGTCATAGGGGTGCTGGAATCGCGAAACCTCTCCTTTGACCGTGTCATCATCCTTGACGTCAACGAAGGCGTCCTGCCCGGACCGAGGGAGGTCAACCCCGTGGTCCCCCTGGGTGTCTTCGAAACCCTGGGGATTCCGCCCCCTGAATTCACCGAGGCGATTTACCGGTACAACTTTTACCGGCTTGTCGGAAGCGCCCGCGAGGTCCACCTCGTATATCGCGGGAGCGACGACAGGCCCCGCAGCAGGTACATTGAGGAGCTGCTCTGGAAGGAAGAAAAGGCGCAGGGAAGGCTCGATGTCATACCCGTCAGCCAGACCGTCCTGTCCGTCAACCTGAAAAGGGACAGGCAGCCCCCGGTTATCGAAAAGACTGACGCCGCCATACGCGCCCTGAAGACAAACCGCCTTTCACCAAGCGCTGTCGACACCTACGTACGATGTCCCTTGCTCTACTATTTCACCCGTCTCATGGGTCTCGAAGAGCGCCGCACATTTTCCGGAGATATCGATGCCACCGATCGCGGGACCATCATTCACAGCATCCTTCATGAAACCTTCCGCCCGTTTCTCGGGTTTCCCCTTGCGAAAGACATGGAAGACGAAGTCCGGAAAAGCCTGGACAACGCGCTGAAATCGCATTTCAAGAACAGCCCCGCCTCTGGAGAATACTATCTCTTCCAGCGCATAGCCGCATACAAGCTCGATTCCTTCCTCAGACGGCACCTCAAGACCTTAAGCGAACCCGTGATAATAGCGTATCTCGAAGAAAGATTCCGTGCCGACGTAAAGATAAAGGATGATTCTGTCACCCTCTTCGGCCGGATCGACCGCGTCGACCGCAGCACCGCGTCCGGCAGGCACACCGTCATCGACTACAAGACAGGAACCGCCAGGCAATACCCTTCAAGGATCATGCAAAAGACCGATTTCGGCGATATCAAGTCCATCCACGATCACGTCCCCTCATTCCAGCTTCCCATCTACATGCACATCTTCTCAACACAGGAGAGCGTCCCCCTTCACAGCATGGACGCAGGGCTCTTCCTCCTTGGCAGCAACAGCGAAGAGACGTTCTTCAAGAGCAGGGACGAATTGGAAAACAAGCGCCTTCTCGATGCCTATACACAGGGTATCCAAACAGTCCTGTCGCATATGTTTGACCCCAACGAACCCTTCAGCGCCTTCGATACAAGCCGCTGCATGGACTGCCCGGCAAGAAACCTGTGTCATGTGTAGAGAAGATGGGTAATAGGTAATAGGTAATGGGTAATGGGGGAAGATAAAAGGTGCAGCCCGGCCTTTTCTTTTCCCTATGACTCACTGCTGTCCAAAATAATTCATTTCCCGGACTGCTTTGTTTATAAAGCAATGATTCAAGACAGGTAAATCCCGCATTTCAAAACCAGGTTGCCTTATCTCGCAGTTCGTCATTCCAGGTTCTCTATTCGTCATTCCGGCGCAGGCCGGAAGCCAGGAAAACCATTCATACAACAGACAGCGTACATGTTTAAAGAGAACAGTTGGATATCCCTTCGTATGATGATTCCTTATCCATAATTTCTCCTGGATTCCGGCCTGCGCCGGAATGACGGAGGAAGAAGGGGTCGGAATGACGGAGGAAACATATGGGAACCGTGCGATAGACTGAGACTGTCCGGGAAGAGGTTGACCTTTACAGCAGCCCGGCCTTTTCTTTGCCTATGACCTATGACCCATTACCCATAACCCGCCTCTTTCATTGAAGACCCACCCCTGATAT
>DNYO01000016.1 GCA_003506795.1 Deltaproteobacteria bacterium | reverse complement strand
ATCTGGGGACCGACAGACCAGAAATAGAGAACATGTACCTTGTCCCATTCTTTGGGTTTAAACTTCTTGTAGTAATCCCATTTCACGTGGGTGGCCACGAAACCGCTGGTGTAGCCAACGGGCAGATCAAGTATCTCGGTCACCGGAAAACGTCCCCTGGTATAGCCGATGTGGCTGTGTCCAATGTCAGAGACACCGCTCACCACTCCGTCGTACGCCTTCGGGAACGTGGTCAGCGTACCGCCCGAATAGTGGGTGATCTCGACCCTGCCGTTCGTCCGCTTCTTGATCTCGTCGCAGAACGCCGCCATAACCGGTGCCGATGAAAACGTCATCGGATGCGGGTTGGAGAACTTCAGCTTGATGACATCCTTACCCTGAGCCATGCCTGCCGAAACACCTGTGAGCGTCACTGCAACCGCCACCAGCATCACCAAAAACCATTTTACTCTCATTCCATACCTCCTTGATTATTCTTTCGGAGCATTGGCGCTCCTATCGCCGTAACCATCACTTGCCCATCAGGTATTGCGGAAGCCATGTCGCGATCTGCGGAAAAACGAAGAGTATAGCGCCGAAAACCACGATGCCGGCCAGGAAGGGCACGACCCCTTTATAGACCTGCGACATGGGGGTGTTCGTCAGTTTATGCACCACAAAAACATTGGAGGCGACCGGTGGGATAACGATCCCTATCATAACGGTAATGGCGATCATGATGCCAAACCATATGGGGTCGACGCCCATCTTCTGGATCGCGGGATAGAAAATAGGAGTCGCCAGTATCATGAAGGCAAGGTCGTCGATGAAGGACCCCCCGACGAGATAGACGAAGAAGATTATTACCAGGATCACGTTCTTGTGGACCGGCAGACTCATCACCCATTCCGATATGTACATGGGAATATTGGTGACAGTGATGAAGTGGCCGAGAACCGCGGAACCGGCGATGAGCATGAGCAGCATGCAGGCGGTGCGCAGACCCTCACCCATGGCCGTCACATAGCCCTTGAACGTCAGCTGGCGTCCGACGATGACCATGATCAGGACCGCCGCGACGCCGATGCCGCCCGCCTCCGTGGGCGTGAAGAATCCCTTGAGAAGCCCGGTGATCATGAGGAGGAAGACTCCGATAACCACTGCCACTTGAGGAAGCGATGCGAACCTTTGCTTCCAGGTGGACCTCTCGCCGCCAGGCGCCAGATTCGGGACAAGCTTGGCCCAGACAAAGATCGTGAGGATCCACAGGAAGGCTATACCGAGTCCGGGAAAGATGCCGGCGAGGAACAGCGCGCCTATCGATTGTTCCGTGATCAGCCCGTATATAATAAGAAAGATTGTGGGGGGCATGAGACAGCCCAGGGTCCCGACGATCGCCACCAGTCCCGTTCCTAGCGTCCTCGAATAGCCGTAACGGTTCATCTGGGGGATGGCGAGGTTCGAGAATGTGGCTGCCGTGGCGACGGCCGAACCGCACAACGCCTTGAAGGCAGTGGCCCCGCCGACGGTCGCCAACGCGAGACCTCCGGGGATGTGGCCGAAGAATTTGTACGCGCTGTCATAGAGTTTTCCCGCTATACCCGAAACGAAGGCAATCTGACCCATGAAGATAAAGAGGGGAAAGACGGTGTACGCATAGGATGCGAAGGTTTCGTAAATGTCGCTTGCCACTACATGGGACGCCGCCGTAAAGTCTACAAGGTAGGCGAATCCCGAAAAGCCGACAAGTATCATGCAGAAAGGCAGTTCAAGCCCGGTAAAAAACAGTGCCAGTAGTACAAGCAGTGCTATGCACCCAACCATAACCTCATTCATGACCTTCTCCTCCGTAGATCTTCAGGATGTCGCAAAATAGTACGACCGACAGGGTAAACAAGCCTGCGGCTATTCCGTACACAACAGGATAGAGGGGCAATTCAAGCGTGCCGGTCACCTCACCGGCCAGCTGAAAATTCCGCCCGATCTTGATTGCGTTGAAGCCGATGAAGATAAACATAACGATCCCCACGCATCTCGTGACGGTTTCGGTCGCGTTCTTCACCTTTTCACTGAAGGAGTTCAGGACGAAATCGACGGCGATATGCCCCTTCATCCAGGAGGTTATGGGTACCATGAAACCGACTATGATGCCTCCGCACATTGCGGTGATCTCAACCGCCCCGGGTACCGGGTGTCCAAATATCCTCAAAACAACGTCTGCCGTGGTCAACAAGATCACGAAGGTCAGGACGACGCCTGAAATGCCCTGCATGAACAGGATGACCTTTTGAACACCCTTAAGGAATGCCTTCATATGAACCTCCTCAAAAATATCGAGACAGTCTCTTTATTTCGTTTGTTGAACATATCTCCGACGTCACCGGACACAGATGGGTTCGCATCTTCCTCTACAGCAGTCATCGTAACAGAACAGTCGCGTCAGAATGCGATTGGTTGTGAACATTGTTCCACATAATGGTTGTGCATTTCATTCTGTGATTCTATCAACGAAAAATAACCCTTGTCAAGAGATTTATTGTCGACATGGAGGGAGATTTTTTTATATACAATATGTACACTCAAGACAGAGCAGAGGAATTTACCAAGAAGTTATCTTGACATATTTCACACAATGGTATTTCATATAATGAAATAGTTGCTCACGAGGTGAACTGCAATGAATAGAAGTACAAACGATACAAAAAGCGATAAAGGATTTTTCAACCGGTCTCTCGAAAGGGCGCTTCAGATTCTCTGTGCCTTTACCATCGAAAGGAATGCTTACACCCTCACGCAGCTGACAGAGGCAGTCGGGTTGCCGAAGGCTACCACCATCAGACTTTGCTCCACGCTTATGAAGTACGGCTTCATGAAATTCGATCACTCGACCATGCAGTATTCCCTTGGCATAAAACTTTTCGAGCTGGGAAGTATAGTATACGCTTCATTGTCTTTAAGAAAAATCGCGTCGCCATTCCTGCAGCAGCTCCAGGTCAGATCGGGAAAGACCACATTTCTGGGAATTATCGAGAATGACGAACTGATTTACCTGGACAAGAGAGAAAGCCCGGGTAATCCGATCAGGTTCGCTTCCCAGATAGGCCGAATCCGCCCGCCCCATTTCGGCATGCTGGGACAGGTCCTTCTGTCCACCCTGCCTGAGGATGAGGTGGACAGGATTCTCGAAAAGAAACCTCTGACCGCCCACACCAAAAAAACGACCACCGATCCCTACGAGTTCAGGGAAAAACTTGCCAGAATAAGAAAACAGGGCTTCCTGATCGAGGAAGGGGAGGCTATCGAAGGCATCTCCGGGATTGCCGCGCCCATCTATAACTTCACCGGATCCGCCGTGGCTGCGGTTGGTGTGAGCTTTATTTCTTCCTCCGTCGATGCAAGAGGAAAGGAAGCGCTCCTCGCGGAGGTTTTGAAAACAGCCGACGGCATTTCGCACGAAATGGGCTACCGGGGCAAGAACGGGACCATGACGATGGGAAACACGGCTCTCGCTCAGGAATAAGCGGCGTAAGCTCACGGCCTCATTGGCCCTGTGGGCGGGGCGAACACAACAGCAAGAAAAACAAAATAGATCCCACAGGATTTATGCCGGATCCGATTCACTCTCATACGCGTTGATCAACGGGAAAACTTTAGAATTCAACAGAGGAGAAAAAGCGTCCCCAGGGGGATTCGAACCCCCGTTGCCGGCTTGAAAGGCCGGTGTCCTGGACCAGGCTAGACGATGGGGACATCAATACATATGGGCCGTGAAGGACTTGAACCTTCGACTCTCTGCTTAAAAGGCAGATACTCTACCAGACTGAGTTAACGGCCCGAAACGTGCATTAACATATGAAAATTTTCCTTCAAAGTCAAGCAGAATGAGATTCTTCGGCAGTCTTCCCGCAGTCTTCCATTGACTCACCCCGATGCCCACTTTATAATATCAGCACCATGAAGGCTGTAATAGAGGGATTTCTCATGGAGGACGTCGGTGTGGAGGATGTAACGACCAACGCCATCGTCCCCCCCGAACACCGATCGGGTGCGAAGATTGTTGCAAAGGCGGCCGGGGTGCTGGCAGGTCAGGCCTACGCCCGGGAAGTGTTTCAGCTTCTTGATAAAAATATCGATTACCGCGAACACGTGTCGGACGGCGACACCGTCAGTGCCGGAGACATCATTGCCACTATACAAGGCCGGACACGGGCGATCCTGACGGCGGAACGGGTGGCGCTCAATATTCTTCAGAGGCTTTCCGGCATCGCCACGCTGACAAGAACCTTTGTTGAGGCTGTGTCCGGCACAAAGAGCCGGATACTCGATACCCGAAAAACAACGCCGGGCATGAGAATGATGGAAAAATACGCCGTCACCATGGGCGGCGGCGTCAATCACCGCCGCAACCTTACGGAAATGGCCCTTGTCAAGGAAAACCATATTGCCGTCGCGGGCTCGATAGCGAGGGCGGTCGAACTGATCCGCAAATTATCCAACGTCCCTGTTGAGGTCGAGGTCCGCACCATGGAGGAACTGGAAAAGGCCATGGAGGCGAAGGTCGAACGGATCATGCTCGACAACTGGGACATCGAATCGATGCGCCGCGCCGTTGCCTTCGTGGGGGGGCGGGTGGAGCTTGAGGCCTCGGGAAACATGACTGTCGAGAGAGTAAGCGAAGTAGCGGCGACGGGGGTCGATTTCATATCTGTGGGTGCCCTCACCCATTCCGCCAGGGCCCTCGACATGAGCTTACTGCATGAAGGAGTTGTTACGTGACCATAGATACAACCCTGTCCCGACAGGAGATCAAGGATCGCATCGCTGCCGCTAAAAAGAGGCTCGGAAAGGACCTCGTCGTCCTTGCCCATTTGTACCAGAACATCGACATCGTGCGCTCCGCCGATTTTGTGGGGGATTCTCTCCAGCTTGCACAGAGTGCCTCCAGGCAGGTCGAAGCCAAATACATCGTATTTTGTGCCGTATCGTTCATGGCCGAGATGGCCCGCATCCTCTGCCAGCCCCATCAGAGGGTCTTCCACCCCGAACTCGCGGCAAAATGCCCGCTTGCCGAAATGGCAGTGATCGCGGACGTCGAAAAAGCGTGGAAGCTTCTGCAGGAAACGGGCAAACCCTTCATCCCGGTGGTCTATGTCAATTCCCGGGCCGACCTCAAGGCCTTTTGCGGAAAAAACGGGGGATTTGTCTGTACCTCGGCGAACGCAAAAAAAGTCATGGAACACGTTCTGGCCCAGGACGCCGTCCCCTTTTTCTTTCCCGACGAGAACCTCGGACGTAATACTGCCCATACCATGGGTGTCACCGATGACGAAATGCTCCTCTGGGAACCCTATGCGGACATGTCCGGGACGGCACTTAAGGAAATCGCGGCGAAGAAAGTCGTGCTGTGGCGCGGTTTCTGCTACGTTCACGTGGCCTTTAGACCCTCTGATATTGAAGAAGTCAAGAAGACATACGGGGACATCACTGTCATAGTCCACCCTGAATGTATCCCTGACGTGGTCAGACTTTCCGATTACGTCGGCTCGACAAGTTTCATCAAGAATACCATCGAAGCCGCCGCGCCCGGTTCGAAGTGGGCCATCGGAACGGAGATCAACTTCGTGAACCGGCTCAAGGAGGACCACCCCGACAAGCTCGTTGTGCCCCTGAGGGAATGGGGATGCCGGGAGATGGCCAAGGTTACGGCGCTCAAGTTTCTCGGCGTACTGGAAAACCTCGTGGAGGGAAAGCCCCAGCCCGAGGTTACCGTCGATCCCGATGATGCCCGATATGCCAGGATTGCCCTGGAAAGGATGCTTGCAATAACCTGAAGATGAAGACCGACGAAAGACAATATTGCGATATACTGATTATCGGATCCGGCATAGCGGGACTATCCTGCGCCATTACCGCGGCCGATCTGGGACTTGAAGTCATCATTATCAACAAGGAAGCTTCCATCGAAGAGTCGAACACCTTCTACGCCCAGGGCGGCATAGTGGCGAGAGGCCAGGACGATACCCCGGAACTCCTTTCAGACGATATCATGCAGGCCGGCGACGGCATTTCAAATCCTGAGGCGGTCAAGATCGTTGCCTACGAAGGTCCCGGGATGGTCGAAGATTTCCTCATCAAGAAAGTGGGAGTCACTTTTTCACGGTCCGGTGAGGATGAATTCGAGTTCGCGCGCGAGGCAAGCCACTCGCGCAGGAGGATACTCCACTCCAAGGATTCGACAGGCAAGGCCATCGAAGCGGCGCTGGTCGCGAAACTTGCCGAATACAGCAACATCCGGGCCTTTCCGGGGTACACAGCGATCGACCTTCTGACGATACCGCACAATTCAACAAGCCCCCTGGCACTTTACAGGGAACCCCAGTGCATCGGCGCATATGTGCTCAACAACGGGACGGGGAACGTGGAGCGCTTCTTTTCCTCCTACACCGTGCTGGCCACGGGCGGCCTTGGCAGGATATACCTGCACACCACGAACCCCCCGATAGCGACGGGAGACGGGTTCGCCATGGC
>DNYO01000007.1 GCA_003506795.1 Deltaproteobacteria bacterium | reverse complement strand
ACAAGTTTGGCCATCCCCGTCTTCCCGGAATTGAGGAAGAGAGAAAAAGACTATATAATTAATAGTATACGATCGTTTTTTAAAGCATAACATTAAGTAACGATCAGGGCTGGCGGGACGCTTTTCCTTTTCCGCTTAGATGTTGATCGCTCCCGGTACCTGTGCTGTGTTATGGATTGTCCGAACCGCACCTGTCAGCGACCTGGAATAATTTTTAGTCGGGCTCTTCTTCCGACTCCTTCTTCGGTGTGGGCCCCCGAGAACTCATTGAATGGCCTCTTGACGAGGAGCGACCCATCGCCTTATGCGAAGTCTTGCCCCCCTTCGATCCTCGTGCCGCCATCATTTCTTTGCTCCTCTGTGTTTTCTTTGCCGGCCTTGCCATGTGTCCCCCTTCGCCCTTGCAGGCTTTTCTGTCGTAATTCCTTCAGATACGCAAAATATATGCCAGTAGAATTATGGAGACCCGATAAAGCTAAAGGAGAGTAATGCTGGAGGGTTAGCCATGGTCGCCCTTCGTCCCGCCCTGTTCCCGGGGCAAGACAATGTCTTGCCCCGCAAGAATCGTCTTGCGCACCAAGACCTGCGCGGTCATCAATTAATAAATGAGGAAAAAGAAGATACGTCTTAACCCGTACGTTGGGATCTTCGAAACTTCCTCTGATATTCGAAGAAAGTGGGGACGGCCGGTGTTTTCGTAGATTGGCGACCTCTTTTTTGAGGCCGGGGGGATTGGGTCTTTTCTTACTTGCTTTCTTGTTCGCTTTTTCCGGCTACCTTGCCTACAAGGATCTGAACCATGGAATCGAGGTCAAGGTACTTTCGCGCCACCCTGTCAACATCCTTCTTTGTCACCTTCTCGATTGCGGAGGGCCAGGTTTTGAACATGTCCGGTTCTAATCCGTAAAGAGTGTCGAAGCACATTGTCGATGTGATGGCGCCATTCGACTGCATCCTTATATAATGGTTTCCGATGAGATACGCTTTACCGTCCTCGATTTCCTTTTCCGAGAAACCCTTTTCGCGGATTTTAGCGATCTCCTCACGGGCTATGCGAATGACGTCTTTCACGAAGGCCTCGCTCGTGCCTATATAAATGCCCGTTGCACCGGTTTCATAGGCCATCTGGTTGAAGAATGTGACGGCATAGGCATATGGGTTCTCTTCCCGGAGCACTTTATGTATCCTCCCACCCATACCGCTCAGAACGGCATCAAGAACTTCGACAGCGAACCTGTCCTTGTCTATGAGCCCCGGTCCTGTAAAACCGAAGACTATGTGAGTTTGCTGAATGTTCTTTTCAACTGCCGCATCCTGTCTTGAGGGCTTGACGTACATTTTTTGAAGCTCGGTCTTCTGGCCTTTCCACCCCCCGAAAAGTTCATCCACGAAAGCGAAGACCTGCTTTTCATCGATATCGCCGGAAAAGGTAAGCACCGCTCCCTGCGGTGTGACATAACGCCGGTATATCCCCGAGACATCCTCAAGCGAAAGGGCTTCGACATCATTTTCCCTGCCAAGGGGGTCGCGGCTGTAGGGGTGATTTGCGAAGAGTGTCTCGTTGAACCGCAGGAAGGTGAAGCTTACAGGGTCGTCATCTCTCTGTCGGATTTCCGAGAGAACCTCCCGCTTCACCCTTGAGAGTTCTTCCTGCGTCATGGAGGTTTCCATGATGACTTCCCTGAGAAGCTCAAGGACCGCCTTCATGTCCTTGCTCATGAACTTACCCGACAGGCCGAAAAGATTTCTGCCGTTGAAAGGAGCCAGCGTTCCTGCCAGCAGGTCCACTTCTCTCGCTATCTGCGAAGAGCTTTTCTTTTTCGTACCCTTCAGCAGCAACCTTGCCATAACATTGAATTCACCGTTCTTGCCGGACCGTTCGGACTTAAGCCCACCGATAAAACCCAGTCTGAAGGAAAAGGTGGGCGAGGAAACATTCTTGTTGACCAGGCATTTGAGCCCATTTTCCAGAGTCTTCCTGTAAGGATTGGAGGTGCGCTTCGGCCCCATGGTAACGGTACGTCGGTTCTTTGCCACCAGGTATTTCGCGGCCATTTTCTTTACATCGCCCGCCGCAACGGCGTCGACGGCCGTCAGGTACTTTTGTATAAAATGAGGATCTCCCGTCATCGTCGCCGAGTCGCCGATCTGACGTGCCCTCCCCTGTGCAGTCTCTGCATCGTATACATAGTAGGCCCTCAGCATGTTCTTTGCCTTGGTAAGCTCCCAATCCATTATGCCTTCCTTCTCTATGCGGGCGATCTCCGCATCTATCCCGGCGAGGACCCGCTGTGTATCGTTGCCGGAATAATTGGCATATATGACAAAGAGTCCTTCCTCTTTCGGCGTGAATACGTATGTCGAAATCCCGTTTACAATGCCTTTCTCTTTTTTCAGGACCTCCTGGAGCCGTGAACTTTCGCCATCACCCAGGATAACGCCGAGAATATCGATCGCCGGAACATCGGGATTCAGTCTCCGGGGAATCCCGTAGGCAAGGGCCACATAGTTCTCCCTGAGATCTCTCTCGAGAACCTTCTCGGTCTGCCCGTTCACGGTGGTCTTGGAAATATGCCGTTCGCGCGTTTTTACGCCCTTTGTTTTCTCTGAGAAATATGCCGCCACGAGTTCGTGTGCCTGGGCGGCGTTAAAATCTCCTGTTATCACGACAGTCTGGTTCGAAGGGATGTAATGGGAACGAAAATACTCGACGATGTCTTTTCGTGTGAGCTTCTCGACGGTTTCACTAAAACCGATAACGGGCTTCCCGTAAACCTCGCCGTGATAGCTTAGCGAGAACAGTTCTTTAAAAAGTTTACGCTGCGGGTCGTCCTCTCCCATTTTGATCTCTTCAAGAACGACCTTGCGTTCCTTTGCGATCTCCTCTTCAGGAAAGGCGGGGTTCTTGACCGACTCCACGAGGAGCTCGAATCCCTCGCGAAATACTCTCGAAGGGACAATTATATGATAGACGGTATTATCGAAGGATGTGAAGGCATTGATGCTGCCCCCCATCGCTTCGATCCTGGAGGCCAGAACGTTGCCTTTCAGCTTTTCCGTCCCTTTGAATATAAGGTGCTCGATAAAATGGGTCACACCGGCCACCCGGTCGTCTTCATCTTTACTGCCCACGTTGACCCACACCTGGATTGCCACCACACCGGTGTTCTTGCGCTGCTCGAGAATATAATCGAGGCCGTTCTTAAGGGAGTATACCTCCATCGCTGCCATCCTTCCTGGAAATGAGAGCATCACTATAAAGAACACGGACAGAATAAAAGAGGACAGGAATATGAAAGGCCCCCGGGAGGGCCTTTCATCCTGCCTGAAACGTTTAAACTTGAAGACCATGTGGTTGATTACAGGGCCTGTCTTCCTGCCTGAAATGCCTTGACATTGAGATCATGGAGCTTCGGTGCGAGGAGCTTCTTGATCGCATCGATGAAGTATGCTTCTTTGATCTTCGGGAAGAAATTAGAGAACGCGCCGACGAGGACAACATTCTGCGCCTGAAGATTGCCCAGTTCTTTCGCAATCCCCAGACCGTCTATTACATGCACGTTTTCCTTAAAGTATTTTTTAAATGTTGCGTCCACACCCTTCGGGTAATCCATCTGGCCGAGGCTTACCGCCGGCGGAAGGATCTCCTGGGTATTGATAACGATCTTGCCGTCCGGTTTTACCCAGTTGATGTAGCGAAGGGCCTCGAGAAGTTCAAAGGAAAGAAGATAGTCGACATCGCCGTATTTGATGATCGGCGAATAGACTTTCTTGCCAAAGCGGAAATGGGTTGTAACGTCGCCGCCCCTCTGGGCCATGCCGTGAACTTCCGCTTTCTTAACATCATACCCAGCCCTTATGAAGACCTCACCAAGTATGTTGCTTGCAAGGATGGCTCCCTGCCCGCCTACACCGGAAAGAAATATGTTTGTGGTTTTCTCGTCTTTTTTCATATTCTGCCTCCTCACTTCTTAGCCGGTTCTATGGCGTCGAATTTACATACCTGTACGCATACCTCGCATCCAACACACTGATCGGGATTGATATAGACCGTCCCTTTCCTCTTCTGTCCGTCTTTCGTCTGACCCGCAGCTTCCCTCCAGCTAATGGCCGGGCAGTTGATCTCGAGACACATCTTGCAGCCGCGGCACTTGTCCATATTGATCGCAAAAAGAGGA
>DNYO01000264.1 GCA_003506795.1 Deltaproteobacteria bacterium | reverse complement strand
TCATGACAATTATAATGTAAGTTGAAAAAAAAGCAAAGTTTTTGTATGCTTAACCTGCCATGACGGAACCACGGTATTACAGCACCAACGATCCCACTGAATGTGTAGACTTCGAGACCGCCCTGCTTACCGGTATGGCCTCGAAATACGGACTTTACATGATCGCCCGCAGCGATATCCCCGTTTTGTCCGCGGAACGTATAATCGCTATGAAAGGCATGAGTTACGCCGCGATAGCCTACGAGGTTCTGGAACCCTTTCTCCAGCGCGAGATACCGGCCGCGAGGTTAAAGTCGCTGCTCGACGACGCCTACGACACAAAAAAGATCCCCACGATAGTCCAGCATATTACGGGAAAGACATACATTATGTGGCTCACCCGGGGACCCACATATTCGTTCAAAGACTATGCGGCGCGGTTCTTCGGCCGGATGCTCAATTATTTCCTGGGAGCCAGGGGATTACTGAGGACAGTAATTGTCGCCACGAGCGGCGACACGGGCGGGGCTGTAGCCGATGCCCTTCTCGGCCTCGACAACATCGACAACATAGTCTTTTATCCGAAGGGTTCCATAAGTGAAGGTCAGAGAAGGCAGATGACGATCCTGGGACAGAATGTTTATGCCTTTGAAGTCAACGGTGATTTTGATATCTGCCAGGCATTGGCCAAGAGCATCCTGGGCGACAGGTCATTCGCCGGCGAGATCTTCGGTGACCCCGACCGTTTCACCTCGGCCAATTCCATCAGTGTCGGAAGACTCCTCCCTCAGGCCGTTTATCCTTTTTATGCCTATTCACAGATAGCCTCGGAAGCACCGTTCATAGCCAGCATCCCTTCGGGAAATTTCGGCAACATGATGGGAACGGTCATTGCCAGGCAAATGGGGCTTCCCGTGGAACGGATCATCTGCGGAGTCAACGAGAACAGGGAATTCCCCGATTTTCTATCCAGCGGGAGCTACGTGGTGCACCCTTCCGTCACGTCGCCGTCATCGGCGATGATCGTTTCGCATCCAAGCAACCTAGCGCGTCTCATTGATTTCTACGGCGGCCACATCTTCGACGAACGGGACGCTTCGACGGGAAGCGTGACGAAACCCGGCATCATCGACCGCATGCCCGACATGGAGGCCATGCGGCGGGACATCATCTCCATGGGAATCACCAATGCAGGGCATTTTGAGACAATGAAGGCTGTCTACGAGCGATACGGCATCATCCTTGATCCTCACGGTGCGGTGGGTTGGGCTGCTCTGGAACAATACCTTGGAGGAAAACACGATCGGCCGGCCGTAGTATACGAGACAGCGGACCCCGGTAAATTCCCCGAAGACGTCCGGCAGGCCATAGGTATAACGCCTGAGCTACCACCGGGCATGAAGAAACAGGCGGCCCTTCCGGAAAGGATTTACACCGTTGGCGCAAACCCTGAACTTACTCCCGAAGGTCTCAAACTGTCATCGACCCAGGTAGACGAAGCAAAAGAACAGATCCGAAGAATATACGGCGCCTGAAGCCTGCCACTCGAATGCGGGGACGTAAATGCCGAACCTGACCGCCGCTTCTCAATGGAGAAAATGAAATCCATCCGGTCGCCCCTTCCGCTGATCGCAATCCTGATCCTCTGCATCCTTCCCGCAGGATGTTTCTTTTCCGAAGGTATCGGAGATATAGACGTCAAGACATTAAAAACCCTCATGGAAAAGGAGAAGAGGCTCCTCGTCGTCGATAACCGCACCACCCTCGAATATGCCTCGGGCCACATACCAGGCGCCATCAACATCCCCGAGGAAGAATTTTACAGGATCACGGCGCTGCTGCCTCCGGAAAAGGACACCCCTATCGTCTTTTATTGCAGGGGATACGGCTGAGCCCCCAGTCTTAAGGCCGCGGTCGCGGCCAGAAACTCGGGTTACACAAACGTCATGACCTTTCTTGCAGGCTATCCCGCCTGGGTGAGAAAGGGTAATCCGGTAGAAACGGTAGCCGCGCCTGAACCCTTTTCCCGCAAAGATCCCGGAATTCCTGCGTTGACATAACACTCCCGTTGCCATACAATAAACGAAAATGATTTCTATTTAGGTACACATGGAGAACCATAACCACATCCTCAAAGAACTCGAACTCAAAGCGACACCGAAGAGACTGGCTATTCTCGACGTCCTGTCGTGCGCATCCACCTATCTCAGCCCGGAAGAGGTATGGAAGAGGTTGAAGGAACGCTTCTCGACCGTAGGCCTTCCGACGGTGTATCGCAACCTGGAGGAGTTGGCGGACGGCGGCGTCATCTTCAAGGTGATCCATCCCGATCGGAAGCTTTATTATTTCTTCTGTGCCAACAGGAAGCACCACCACCACTTCATCTGCACCTCATGCAAAAGAGTGGACGATCTTAATTTTTGCGCCTTCAAAGAGATTGAAAAAGAGGTCTCCGAAACCCTGAACGGCACCATATCATCCCACATCATGCAGGTGTTCGGCGTCTGCAGGCACTGTACCCCGGTGAAGGAGGCAAAATGAAAAAGGTCCGGCAGACAATCGTCCTCATGCTTGCGGCAATCCTCGTGACTGTCCTGTCGTCCTGTGGAACCCGTGACAAGGACCCTGAGGACGGCCAAAAGAAGATCGCCGTCGTGACTACCCTCTTTCCGCTCTATGACTTTACAAGGGCAATCGCCCGAGACAAGGCCGACGTTACGCTTTTGTTGCCGCCGGGAGTGGAAGCCCACGCCTTTGAGCCAAAACCGGGCGACATGGTACGGATTTCCTCTGCCCGGCTTTTCGTCTACACCGGTAAATATATGGAACCCTGGGCGGAGGAAATCCTGAAAGGGACCTCGAACAAAGCCCTCATCGTCAGGGACGCGAGCCAGGGCATCAGGCTCATGCACACCACGGAAAAAGACCACGATGAAGCCGATGACGAGGACAGGCACGAGCACCGCGATCACGGTACTTACGACCCGCATATATGGCTCGATTTCGAAAACGGGATGAAAATGGTCGATACCATCGCCGATGGATTATCTGCGGCCGATCCGGCAAACAGCGCGTTCTATAGACAAAACGCCGCCCGTTACAAGGAAGAGCTTCTCGCTCTTGACACGAGGTTCCGCGAAACCCTCAAAACATGCGGGAAAAAAACCCTCGTTCACGGCGGTCATTTCGCCTTCGGGTATCTGGCCCGCAGATACAGTCTTGAATATGTCAGTGCCTACCAGGGTTCTCCGAACGCGGAGCCCACTGCCAGAAAGATCATCGGGCTTGAGAAGATAATCAAGGAAAAGGGTGTCCGGTACGTCTATTTCGAAGAGCTGATAAACCCGAAGGTCTCCGAGCTCCTCTCGAGGGAGACGGGGGCCACGCTTCTTAGTCTCCACGGCGCTCACAATATCACCAGAGACGAACTTGCAAAAGGCTCGACCTTCATCTCCCTCATGGACGCCAACCTTGTAAACCTGAAAATGGGCCTCGAATGCAAATAACCGACGTCATCACCACGGACCGCCTCGGTTTTCGCTTCAATTCCATTGATATAGTGAGCGATGTCACCTTCACCCTCAAACGAGGGGAATTCCTGGGGATAGTCGGACCGAACGGCTCGGGGAAGACCACTCTCATCCGGCTGCTCCTTGGTCTCCTGAAGCCGACGGACGGCTCGGTAACGCTTTTCGGACAGAGCGCCGCGTTGTTCAATGAGTGGCAAAAGATCGGCTACCTTCCCCAAAAAATGGCCACCTTCAACCCTCACTTTCCCGCTACGGTGCGTGAAGTCGTCGGGATGGGGCTCCTCGCCCGCAAGACCTTCCCCAGGAGAACGTCACGGGGTGACCGGGAATCGATAGACGCCGCACTCGCGCTGATGGATATCAATTCCATCAAAGACAAGCTCATTGGGGAACTCTCCGGGGGCCAGCAGCAGCGCACCCTGATAGCGAAGGCACTCGTCGCCGGTCCCGAACTTCTTATCCTCGACGAGCCGACAACCGCCCTGGATCCCGAGGGACGGGAAAGGTTTTTCGCCACTCTGAAAAACATAAACACCGGCAAGGCCGTGACGATCATCATGATCACCCATGATATAGGAACAATCGGCCAACATGCTTCGAGGCTTCTCTATCTCGATAAGAACCTAATTTTTTACGGAGGATTTGACGATTTTTGCCTCTCCAAAGACATGACAAACTACTTCGGCGAACACTCACAGCATCTTATCTGCCACAGGCATGAGGCAGGGGGCCCGGGATTTAAGGGCCCGGGAATCGGACAATAAGAAAGAATGAAACCTGAGGCATTCCATGGACTTTCTTGACCTCTTCAGTCATGGCTTTATCCAGAGAGCACTCGTAGCAGGTTGTTTCATCGCTGTGCTGTGTTCCGTGCTGGGGACGTTTCTTGTACTGCGGCGGCTCTCTCTGATCGGCGATGGGCTTGCCCATGTCACCTTCGGCGGTGTCGCCGTGGGTCTCCTTTTCGGGGCCTACCCCTTTTATATGGCAATCCCTATCGTCATGGCAAGCGCACTGGGAATTCTCAAACTCATAGACAAAGCCCGTCTTTACGGCGATGCGGCGATAGGCATCGTGTCGTCGCTCGGGATAGCTGGAGGCATCCTGATAGCCAGCGCGGCCGGGGGCTTCAATATCGATCTCTTCAGTTATCTTTTCGGAAATATTCTCGCCATAAGCCGTGTGGAGGTGTGGACGTCCGTTCTCCTGTGTTTCTGTCTCATCGTCGTCATTGCTCTCTACTATCACGAACTCCTCGCCATTACTTTCGACGAGGAATCCGCAAAGGCATCGGGGATAAAGACGACACGGATCAACCGTATACTTGTTCTCCTTACGGCATTGACCGTAGTCCTTGCCATGAAGGTGGTCGGGATAATGCTCGTGTCGGCCCTGCTCATCATCCCACCGGTGACGGCCCTCCAGTTCGCCCGCGGCTTCAAGACCACCATCATCATATCCTGCCTCACGGGAATTGTTGCGGTTATGGCCGGTGTCACAATATCTTTTGTCCTTGATTTGCCTGCCGGTGCCAGCATAGTCATAGTGAGTTTTGGCATCTTCCTCGTCTCCTTCCTTGGTGCCCGTTTGAGGATCAAGGGCATCTCCCGGCGCTAGCAAGACTCCTCGGGTGGCACCCGTCACCTATCACGTTGCTTTTTGCCGATAACTCTTCGTATTTTCAGCCGGAATATTGGCGGAAAAAAGATGGGTTCATGCGTTGACAAGGTAAAACTTGAACATTATATTACCCTAGACGCGAAAAATTTCAGGAGGAGACGAAAATGGCAAGAAAAGTAATCGGAATAGACCTGGGCACTACCAATTCAGTCGTCGCTGTTATGGAAGGCGGCGAGCCGAAGGTCATCATAAATGAGGAAGGCAGCAGGCTTACACCGAGCGTGGTCGCGTTTACAAAGGATGGTGAGGTTCTCGTCGGGCAGACTGCGAAGAGGCAGGCTATAACAAACCCCGAGAATACCATATTCTCGATAAAGAGATTCGTAGGAAGACGATTCAATGAGGTGCAGGAAGAGATCAAGACGGTGCCTTTCAGAGTCGTCGGCGATCAGGAAGGCAACGTGCGCGTTGATGTCCGCGGTAAACAGTATACCCCCCAGGAAATCTCGGCATTCGTTCTTCAGAAACTGAGAAAGTCCGCGGAGGCATACCTGGGCCAGCAGGTTGATGACGCGGTTATTACGGTCCCCGCCTATTTCAACGATTCGCAGCGCCAGGCGACAAAAGACGCCGGCAGGATCGCGGGACTCAACGTGCTTCGTATTAT
>DNYO01000148.1 GCA_003506795.1 Deltaproteobacteria bacterium | reverse complement strand
ACACTTCGGGCTGGCCCGGGTGAGATACAAAGGGGAAGCGACGTCGGAAGTCTGGGTTCGCTTGGGGTTGATGGCCATGAATCTGATGACGGCGCGGAAGAGAGCGTGAAAAAGCCCGGGCCGGGAGGCCGGAAGAGGTTGAGCGGAGGGCCGCCAGCGGCGTCCGCTTCATCGAATCACCGGCATAAATCATTTTTCAGCAGACCCTAATTATGAAAAAAGGTGAAAGCGAGTGGGCAAAAAAAAGGATGTCTGACCATGATTCCTACCGCATGGAATAAGGCTTTTGCGAGCTTGGGCGGCTCTCGAGAAACCGATATGATATCTTTATACCCACTCCCCGCCGCCCGCGTCTGCTCCTCGATGAGTATCGATTCTCCGGCTTCCGCCCTCTGCCCTTCGCCCGCGGCATCTTTGAGGACTTGGGAAGCAGAGTCATCTCGTTCTCTGGAAGGGAAAGAAAACAGACTGCGGCCGTTGCGGTCAGGTGCAACGGACTTGGTCCGATCGCAAGACCCGGTGTGTGCGCGACAAGTCCTGCGTCGACGTCCGGGTCTAGCTCGACCAGGAGATCCAGCGAGTCTTCTGCCGGCGGTGTGGTGCCGTGAGACAGGAGTAGCTTCTCTTCCTGGCCGAAACCCGTATTACATCAAGCGGTTCGCCCACTACGTCGGCCGCCGTTGCCGGAACGAAACCGTCAAGGACGCGGCCAAGGAGTTTCGGCTGGACTGGAGCACTGTCAAAGCCTTCGAGATCCAGTACATGAAGGCACGGCTGAAGCGACATCCTCCGCCCAAGCCCCGGATCATCGGCATCGACGAGATCTCACTGCGCAAGGGGCATGTTTATCGGGTCGTGGTCAGCGACCTGGGTCGTCGACGGCCACTGTTTTTCGGGGGCAAGGATCGATCAGAGGCCAGCTTGGATCTGTTCTACGAAAGCCTTGGGAAACGGGCCTCTGGTCGCATCCGGCTGGCAGTCATGGACATGTGGAAGGCCTTCGAGGCCTCGATCAGGGAGAACGCGCCCCAAGCTGCCATCCTGTTCGACGAGTTCCATGTCTTGCGGCTTCTGAACGAGGCCTTGGATAAGGTCCGATGCAGCGAATACGCCCGAATCAAGGGCACGGACCGGCGGTTCATCAAGGGACAGAAATACGCCCTGCTGTCGAGCCGGGAGAACATGACTCTCAATGGCTGGGCCAGCTTGCAGCGGCTGCTCAAGAAGAACAAGCGGCTGTATACGGCCTATCCGCTCAAGGAGACGTTCGAGCAGCTGTGGAGCTACCGGAAAAAGGCTTGGGCCCGGCGGTTCTTCGACAACTGGCGCGAGTCGCTCGAGTCCCAACGACTGCCGTCATACGCGAAGTTCGCCGAGATGATCGAGCGGTACTGGGATGGGATCGCGGCTTACTGCCGGCCGGAGAACAAGGCTGCACTGGGGTATATCGAGGGGCTGAACAACAAGATCCGATTCTTGCATAGGCGGGCTTACGGCTTGGGGGACGAGGAGTATCTTCGGATGAAGGTGCTGACCTGCACGCTGCCAGAGATCTGAGATCTCCATGCCGATTAACCCTGTAATCACCCACTCGGAATCAAGAAGAGCCAGATTTCAATTAATCAATCTGGCCCTAATAATTATTCTTTCGCCATTATTTGTCTTTCCCAGACCTCAAATCATTTGGATCCTGTTCTTAGGCATCGGCCTGATTCTTGGGACGAGATGGCTGTTGGAAAAAAGATTCTTCCCTGTAACGCCATTTGATGCCGCGTTAGCTATACTGGTATTTTGGGTTGGTTTTGGTCTCAGGCATTGTTCTGATTTATGTGTGGGCCTATCCAAACTGACAGGAATTGTCCTCGCTATCTACTTTTTTTATACTCTATGCGACGCATTGAGCAGTCCTGAAAGGCTGGGCCTTGCTCTCGGCATATTTATCTTGATTGGTTTGTCCGTTGCCATTATCGGGACTATAAGCAGGACGGATGGCAGCAGCATTCCTGAGATCGATCTAAGTAATAAGCTCAAAGAAGTGCCGCGTATGATCATGAGGCTAGACCGGGCCGAAAAAGGGATTAATCCAAATCCATTAGCTGGGACGTTATTGCTATTTGTTCCGCTTGGTATTACTTCTGTTAATTCCTTCGTAAAAAGAGCGGGACAAAAAAGAAACGTCAAGACCGCGTTGCTGTGCTTATCGATTGCCGTCATTGTAGCGGCGGAATTTGCCGCTATCGTATTTTCCAGGTCTTTTGGGGCTCTAGGCGCATTGGGCATTGTATTCCTATTGATAGGAAAAATGCGGCGATTATTAAAGATTGGAATGGGAATTATAGTTGTCTTTTTGTTAATAATTCTTATCAAAACGCCTTCAATCAGCCAAAGCGAAATCGTCGCCGACTTAAAAACTAATATCAATAAAAGCGCCCTGGATCGGCTTCCTTTTTGGCGCGGGGGGATGGCGGCTGCGAATGAAAATCCAATTTTGGGCATTGGAATGGATAATTTTAGGCTAAGATTTCCATTCAAATATGAGGATGCCCATGCTCATAATCAATATATTCATACGGCGGCGGAGATTGGAATCCCGGGTTTAATCGCCTATTTAGCGATCTTGATAAGCGCGGCCTGGATGACAATTGAAGTCGGCCGTTCCAGGGCTCCGGATTGGATGATTCAATCCATGAGGGGATTGGCTTGGGGGCAAGCTGGATTCGCCATATTCGGGCTTGCGGATGCTATCCCCTTGGGTGCGAAGCCGGGAGTATTCTTCTGGATGTCGTTAGCGATTATGACATCCATCTATCTATGGGTTAAACGGCAGGAAGAAGGCGAAAAGCGGGCTTAGTCAATGCTTGAAGCACTTGGGTATCTCGCCAGAATAACCGCAAAATACGGGATTATCATTTTTGGCCTCGCCTGGTTCCTAGCCATCGGAAGCTGGAAGCTCTTTGACGGCAAGAAATTAGATGACCGGGACAGGGAGCGCCTTTATTGGGGGATACGAATTCTTGTCGTCGGCCTCATATTGCTGATCGTCCCGTTCTAACGGATATGCAAGAAACGGTTATGTTATGATCAAGGGGCTCAAGAAGTTCCTCAAGGTTGAAGCAATTGCGTTCGGTATTCTGTTCAATCTTCTACTGATCTGGATGATTCTGGGTCTGCCATATGGGTTCGATCAGCTTCTCATCATATCAGAAAAGCCGATACAAGCCGATTATATTGTCTGCGTCAGCGGTGGGTTGACTGGCGCCGAGCTCCCCACGGACGACGGATGGCAGCGAATATACACGGCTATTCAGCTCTACTTGGACGGCTGGGCTGGGAAAATCATCTTCACCGGCGGGGGATCGAGCCGGCTTTCGGAGGCCGAGGTGTATGCCGAGGCGGCCGGCTGGCTGGGAATGGCGCCCGGAGACGCGATCCTCGACCCCGGTCCGAACCGGACATCGGAGCATTCCCGGAATATCCTGAATCTTCAGGGATTGGCCATAAACACTGAGACACGGTTGAACATCGTCACGACGCCGCTCCATTCCAAACGCACGATGCTTTGCTTTAAGAAGGCTGGATTCAAGAATATTCGTATGGTGGTCGCCTATAAGGCTACGGGGAAGAGAACAGTCCTCCGGGAAGATAAGGAAGTCGTTGTGTCCAGGCCGAACAGTCAGGTCTACTTGCGGGATGAGCGAGAGTCGCGGTCGGCCGATTACAAGCCCAGCGATAAAGCATACAATGACATCCTATTCCGAATGAGAGGAAGAGCGGACCGCCTGCTTAGCGCCCTGCGGGAATGGGCGGCTCTGGCCGCGTATAAGCTAAAGGGATATATTTGAGCCGAAGGAGAAATTCGGCTTTGATATCGTCGACACCTGGATGGCGGAAGCTCCAGAATCCTTGGTTGGGAGCCGTTAAGCGGGTTCTGGATATCTCCGCGGCCGCCACGGGGCTTGTTATCGGCCTCCCTGTTTGGCCCTTTCTCGCTTTGGCCGTCAAGGCGGGCTCGCCTGGTCCCATTTTTTATCGGCAGGATAGGGTCGGGAGGGGCGGTAAAGTCTTCTCTCTGGTCAAATTCCGCTCTATGGTCGCCGATGCCGAAAACGGCCAGGCCGTGTGGGCGGAAGAAAACGACCGCCGAGTGACAGCCACGGGCCGGGTGCTCAGGCGGTTTCATCTTGACGAGTGGCCCCAGCTCTGGAATGTTCTTAAAGGCGATATGAGCTTGGTTGGGCCGAGGCCGGAGAGGCCGGAATTCGTCCGCGAATTGGAAAAGCAAATTCCCCATTACGGAGATAGATTTTCCGCTAAACCGGGTTTGACAGGCTGGGCGCAGGTCCGCTTCAAGTATGCCTCGACTGTCGAGGATGCCCGGGTCAAGCTGGGATATGATCTCTTCTACATCGCTCATTGGAGCTTTGGCCTGGACGTACTGATCCTGGCTCGTACGCTCGGAGTAGTCCTGCGTGGAGATGTCAGACAGTGAAGAAGGCGATTTGGGTGGCGGCCATCCTGGCCTCGACTGTAATTCTGCAGATTGCTGTCCCTCCCTTCCAGAGCCCCGACGAGCCGCATCACTTCGCAGCCATCCTGATGGCGGCTAAGGAGGGAGATGCCCGGGATTGGGCTGAGAGCGAGACTATAAGGCTGATGGACCGCTACGACTGGTGGCGTCCGGCGGGAGTGGGCCGGCCCGAAACCCTTCCCGAGCGTATCTCGGATGTCACTTTTCTGATGGATGGGGCCAAATCGGACGATTTCCTCATTCGGCTTAACGGCCACCTTCTTTACCACAAGGCGCTTGGTCGGATATTGCGTCCCTTGGGATCAGATCGGGCGGAGCGACTCTACTGGATTTGCCGAATTGTCTCATTGGCGTTCTATCTCATTGCGATCTACTTCGTGTTCCTGACGCTGAGGCTTTTAGCCGGCTTATGGAAGATTCCCATCATTCAGGGGTTTATTCTGGTGGCTTTTCTACCCCAGTTTGCCCTTGTCTCGACAGCGGTCAGCCCGGATGCCTTCATCTTGTGTCTCGGCTCGATCTTCATCTGGGGAGCCATAAGGCTGATCATGGGAAAAGGGCCGACAGCCCTAGTGCCGCTTCTTGTCGTCATCGCCGGCGCGGGATTTCTTTCCGACCGCTCGGGTTTCTTCATGGCGGCACTGCTTCTGGCGCTGCCCCTCTTCATCGCTCGCAGGAAGAACTGGCAAGATGTGGTGGTCGGCACAATTTTCTTTGCCGTCTTTGGGATCCTCCTTCTCTATGCCGCGGCGATGTACTTCCCCTTGTCGGTCGAGCGGAGCGTGCTGACGCTCAAGGGAGTGCTGGACAACGCTGGCAAAGCCGTGCCGCAGCTTTTATCCCCAGACAGGTTCCAGGTCCAATACTGGCTTTTTCTTATTGATACGTTCTTCCTGCGCTTCGGTTGGCTGGCTTTCGGGGCGCCCGCCTGGATTGCATGGCTGTGGCGCCTTGCGGTCTTGGCTATCGGCTTCGGCTTCGTGGCCTATGCGATTGATGGGATCCGGCAGCGGTGGCGAAGCCCGCAGAGGGATCCTGAAAGCGGAACAAGGATCCGGATTCTTCTCTTCGCGCTCCTTGGAATTGCCCTCCAAGTCGTCGGGATGTGGGTATATTACGGTTCGAACGGCATCTTGACCCAAGGGAGATATCTCTTCCCTCTCATAATTCCGCTGGTCTTGATCGGAATCATCGGCCTGCACAGGCTCGGCGAGCTGATCCGCCCGAGGCGAGGGGGGGCGATCATCCTGGCGTCGAGCCTGGTCCTCGAGATCTTCTTCCTCTCCTATGTGGTTCTGGCTTGGATTCTGCCCAAATTCAACCTGACCATTCAGGGACGCTATCCGGGGATTTAATCAATTTATCCTCTCCATAAATGACCTGACTTTACCCCAAGTTTTAT
>DNYO01000240.1 GCA_003506795.1 Deltaproteobacteria bacterium | reverse complement strand
TCTTGTCCCAGGGTTTGTAGCCGATATCGATGAGCTGCCTCAACTGCATGAGCCGGTAGAGCGCGGCCACGCTGTGATCGAGCACCACGTCAAGCTTCTTGCCCGACGAGCCGGAGGTCATCCGGGCGGAGCATTCGGTCCAGTCGACGTCGGACGCGATGATACGGTCCGGGTAATTCGCCAGGATGATGTCCTTGGTCAGGATAGGCAGGTTCCTTAAATCGTCGAGGGCGGCTATCTGCCCGGGAACGATCCCGGAGGAGTTGAAAAGATCGTGATAGTAGGGCACCTTCGCGTACGCATGGGCTACAAGCTTCCTTAACGCGCGAGCCTGCATGGCGGCAAGTTCATCGGGCTTGCGCCACTGGTTGCGACGGATGACCGGCCAATGATAGAGGTGGTCCAGGTAGCGCACGGGTTCAAACCTTCCTGCAAAAGGCCGAGAATCTGAAATCCACTACTCCCAGGGCGCTCTTCAGGATTTTCCTGGGCTGGCCGGACCGCCTGTACATCTTTTTCTGGGTCCGGTAATCCTCCATCTCAGATAACACGACCTTGAACGCGCTGTTTTCGAGCAGGGAAACGATCAGGCTCCGGGAAAAGTTGAACGGATGGCCTTTGTCGATCTGCAGGCATTCCATTGCATCCCGTAACAGGGCGCCGAACCTGGTATAAATGTTGAGGCTTATGAACATGATGCCCCTTCCTTCCAGGCTCTGGTGAATGCCGCGCAAGACACGGCAGGGGTCCTTCATATGATCGAGCACATTGTCGAGGATGACGAACGAGAAGGCCTTGTTGAGAGAAAGAATGTCTTCGCCTGTACCGTTGTGCCGCTTGACGTTCCTGTCCCTTGCACGGACAAAGTCGGGCTGCGTGCAATAGTAATCTTCGAGCGGGTCAAGGGCGTGCCGCTCATCGGCCTCGATGTAATTGACAAGACCTACCGGTCCAGGTCCGATCTCCAGGACGCTTACGGCGTCCCGCCCGCCCAACAGCGGTCTTGCCTGCTCCCAGATCCGTCGGGCACGGTCCTCATACCATTCAAACTGCGACGCCTCCCCGGAAGACTGCGAGGCCTGTCTCGACCAGAAACCTCTCTCATACACCTGCGCCTTTTCCCACCGTATATCGGATACAACTCTTTGCATATTCTCCCCCATTTTTCTTCTGTTTTTCTCAGGCCGCCGACGTGACCGAACGCCTGTGGAGATATCGCAGGGCCGCGGAAAGTCCCAGCAGGAAGTAGAGGCTGACGGAGTAACCGTGGCTTAGCAGCAGGGCCCCGGCCCAGAACCCGTAAAAGGACAGCTCAACGAAGAAGGCGAAGCGGGCCAGGGGATCACCCCGGTCCCTGCGAATTCTCCGCAGATTGACTATGGCCAGAACATTGAGAACAACGAACAGGATGAAACCGGGAATGCCCGTTTCAACGGCAATCTGAACCAGGGAGGAATGTGTGGGCTGCCATGCCTGGGTGCCGCCTGTGCGCTCCCGGAAAATCCCGAGAGCCAGAGTTGAACAACCGGCGCCCACACCGAGAACAGGGTTTTCGGCCAGTATTGCAGCGTTCTGTTTCCAGATGTTGAACCGGCCCTTCTCGTCACTTAGGTTATAGTCGCTTCCCATGTTTTCGAAACGCCCCTCAACCGCCGAAAAGTAATTAAGAAAAACAATCGCCAGCACAACGACCGTGACAATCTTTGCAGTTCCTTTTATCCTGGGCACGCTGCTCAGGAGGAAAACAACGACGATAACCGCCAGCGCAAGTACCCCGCCCCTCGAACGGCTCAGCATTACCCCGGCGGCAGCCAGGAAAAGTGCGGCGGCCGAGAGGGCCCTGGTCTTCCATCCATATTCGGCGAGCATAACGTAGAGACAGAGCGGTATGAAGGTGGCGAACAGCATCGCGATATCGTTGGGATCATATGTCGCGCTCGCCGCCGCCCGGAAACCCTNNGCCTCCACCATGTACACACCGGCCGAAAACAGAACGCTCACGCCGATCACTCCCGCCGTCAGGTTCAGCCTCCTCATTGACCGCAGCTGGATTATGCAGACAAGGAAATAGATGAGGGTCGCCGGCATCACCGTGAGGAGAAACCGGAATGCAACACCGCGGTGGGCCGCGAAAGGTATCCCGATCACCATGACAAGATAGAAGAGAAATACCAGGCGCACCTCCGCGAGTCGGGACATCCCCCGGGGAAGCTCGACCCTTTCAAGGAACATGACGATCAGGGTCACGATGCAGATGGAGAGGACGGGTCTCAGCGGCATCAGGAAGAGCAGATAATCCTGGGGTCTTGCTATAATGACAAAGGTCCATACGAGGAATAAGATGAATGACGGCCCGAGTCTTTCAGTGACCTCACTTTTTTGTGGTTCCATCGGGAAACCCTCCATTTTTGTGTTGTTCGTCATGGCAGCGACTTCTCCGGCCGGGAACGCACGAGTATCGCCAGCGAACATGACCGGACCACACCTGAAAGGTCTGCCCATCGGGTTACACGCTCGCTTCGTGAAAGGCACAGGTACCAGGCGCATACAGCGTATAAAACCAGGCAGACGGCAAGGATCGCTATAAGTCCCATCCAGCTGTCAACGGGCACGATCCTGCGGGCGGCGTAAAGGATGGCACCGAAGAAGAGTGCCGGGATGCAGGGCCTCAGCAGGCCCTCCCCGAAGAAACGAGGCAGGGAAAGGCCAATGGTCCGGCAGGTATACCAGGGGATGACGATAAGATTGGAGATAAGCATGGGAACGAGAGTGCCAACCGCCACACCGATTATACCGTAAGGTTTGACAAGGGCCACGCTCAGGGCGAGATTCGCCACCCCTTCCAGGACCGCTATGTACGAAATGCCCGAGTGTCTCGCGATGCCCTGGAGGATCTGGGTCGACGTAAACTGGGAAATGTTGGCTGCCACGGCGCAGGTCAGGATAACGAGCACCCCATAACAGGCGGCGGCGTATCTGGGCCCCATCCACAGTGATATGAATATGTCACCTACCATAAGGTATGAGACCGCTATGGGCAGCACGATCATCATTGAATACTTGGTCCCTTTGACGAGAAGCCTCTGTACCTGTCCATCCCTGCCCTGGGCATTTAGATGACTTACGGCGGGCTGCAGCACGCCCGTGGACATGATCACAACGCGAAGTTCGTCGACCAGCCTCTGAGGAATGGCGTAGAACGTAATTGCGGCGGCCGTGAGGAAATATCCTATGACCAGGGTGCCCGTCGAGAAGATCAGTCTTGTGGCCACGAAATAGAGGAACATGAGGAAGCTGTACCGGCCCACCATCGCCAGCTTGTCCCTGGTTATCAGGGCCGGGCGAAGCTGAAGGTCCGGGTTGGCCCGGAAGACATAGACCGCCCGCATTATGCCGCCCCCTATCGTTGTAACGAGATGGATGAGGGCAATGGCAATCAGCCTGTAGCCGGAGAGGACCAGCACGACAATGATGATACTGCGAATGAACAGCATTGCCAGCGAGATGCCCGCCACATGATCGTATCTCTGCATTCCCCTCATGTAACCGGTGAAAAACCCCAAAGGCAGCGTCAACCCTATCTGTAAACCCACGATCAGCATTACCCAGCGTGCCGTGGAGATCTCTTCGGACGGGATTTTGAAGTGCTGGACAAAACCGAATGCCAGCAGAACGGAGACCAGGAAGGCAAGGGTTCCGCCCGCCAGATACATATAGAAAGCGGCACTGCACACCCTGCTGAGGCCCGCGTTGTCGTTCTTTGCCCTGAACTCGGCGACATATTTCACGACCGACCCGCTCACACCGAAATCGAAGAGGCCGAGATAACCCGTGAAGCTCATGATGAGTATCCAGATCCCGTACTGCATATCGCCCAGGCGATGGACGAGAAAGGGCATCATCATAAACTGGATGACGGCGCCTATGCCGAAGGACCCCCAGTTGGACAGGATATTTCGCAGTATCTGAAGGGAGATTCCCATATTATCGACTTGTGAAAGCCATCCGACGGGCCTTAATTGCGCCTGATATCATCATTTCCCGGTCCGTTCTTTGAGAACAGGGACTCGTATCGTCCCACCCATTTCTCAACCGAGTGTTCCCTGAGAACATATCTTTGACCCTGTGTCGAAAGACCCCGCGCAAGCTCTTCGTCCGTGAGCACCCGGATCAGGGCTTCGGAGAGCTTCTCCGGGCTGTCGGACGGTACAAGGAGACCCGTTTGTCCGTCCGCGATGACGTCCCGTATACCCCTCACATCCGTTCCGACAACAGGAAGCCCGGCGGACATGGCCTCCAGCAGGGAGAGAGGCAAACCTTCCATCAATGAACTGAGACAGTATACGTTCATCACCTTCATGATCTCGGGGACATCGTCTCTCGCCCCGAGGAGGAGCACCTTGCCGGTCAGGTCCAATTCGCCGATGAGGGTCTCCAGGTCTTTTCTTCTCTTCCCTTCACCGGCAATTACCAGCTTCGCCCCCGGTACGCGTTCTTCGACTATCCTGAACGCCCTGATGAGATTGGGATAATTCTTGTCCTTTCTCAAGTTTCCGACGCATCCGATCACCCGGTCGTTCTGCCCTATGCAAAGCTCGCTGCGCTTCGCCTCTGCGTCCACACCGACGTCAAAACGACTGTGATCGATGGCATTGGAGAGGGTGAGGACCTTCGCGGGGCCAAGCCGGAATCTCTGCCTGATTGCCTCGCTGACATCGGGAGATATCCCGATGGCCCCGTCGGACAGCCTCAGGAGAACACCGCCGACGACCGACCAGGGTCCGCTCGTCATGTCGATCTCGTTGCGGCTGTGGGCGGTATAGTAAATTCTGCACTGATGGCGCATGGCCCCGAAAAAACCGTAGAAGAAGGGTGTAAAGTGGTGTGCGTTGACCACATGTATCTCGTTGACAGCGATATATCTCGAGATCTCACCCATAACGTTCAACCCGTCCTTTCGCGCCGAGCGTATGCGTGGAAGAAGCGTGGGAATCTTCATCTCGCTGAGTGTCTCGCGCAGCGCCCCATCGACGAGGGCAGCCACAAAGCAATTGAACCTTCGGGGATCAAGCCGCCTGCACAGGTCCACGACAACCCTCTCCGATCCCCCCGTCCGCAAGGTCTGAAGAATGAACAAAACATTGGTCTTCGGGTTCACGGACACGCTCTCAATCCCATCTTCCGTCCTCCGGATTGCGGCTTCAAAAGGTGAAGCCTTAGATCTGAGATATCTCTTCATCTTCCCGTAGCCCACGTCGTAAATTTTTCGCCCTGAAAGAATTTTATCCAGCCGATGAAGATCGCCAGGTTAACCGCGCAAAAGGTATGCGCGAGGCGGGATGGCCGCGTGAGAAAGGACAGGGGGAGACCGAAGGAACCCGCAGGCCACAGGACGTAAAAGAAGACCTGGAGGGAAAGGGTCGCAATGTAAACAGGCTCCCCCGTGGCCGCCGCGATGAGCACATTGAGAAGGAAAGCCAGGAAGAGTGCGAAAGGCACCAGGAACCGCATCAGCTTATGGGAGACAAGCTCGAAAGAAAACAGGGGATGTTTGAAGGGGTTCAGGAGACCGGCATGTGTGAAAATAGCCCGCAACGACCTCGCGGTGATCCTCACATGCCTCCGGAATTCCCCTGCAACGCTTCCCGCCGAGCGTTCGAGACAAAAGGCCTCCTGAGCCAGCACGCCCCGGAACCCTTGCTCGACGATCTTTGCGGGTATGACGAAATCGTTTATGTCGTAATCCTTGAGCGGCCGGTACAGCGACTTCCGGATGGCGAAGATTGCCCCGTCCGCCCCGACGCAGGAGCCTATCCTGCCCTCCAGAGCCTTGGTCAATCGCTCGATCCGGGTATACAACCCTGCCGATGACACGGCGCCGTCGCCTGCCTCTGAAACATACTCGGTCCTGCCCGTTACCCAACCGATCTTATCGTCGGAAAACCTCGCAGCCAGGTGTCTTAAGGCATTGCGGTCGTACTGTGAGTTTGCGTCGGAGAAGACGATTATGTCTCCTCTTGCCTCCGGGACAGCCCTGTTAAGGCACGCCGTCTTGCCGATGTGCCCCTCGTACCGCTTGAGTATGACCCCCGTCTTTTCATATTTACGGACGATGCTGTCTGTCGCATCGAGGGACCCGTCCGAGATGACCACGATCTCCAGAAGTTCCCCGGGATAGTCGAGACTGATGGAATTTGCCAGTTTGTCCTCGATTGCACCGGCTTCATTGTACGCGGAAATGAGAAGGCTCACCGCGGGAAGGTACCCGCCGGCGGAAGGCGCGGACTTCTTCGCCCTGAAAAGGCCAAGCGCCGCCAGGACAAGCGGGTAACCGGCATAGGCGTAAAGAACAACAAGAATCGCCGCCCAGAACGCCGCCGTCATATATCCTGCAAAGACCGTCGTCATGCCCTTTCCTTTCCGACAAAGCCGTCAGCGGCCCGGACCACGTCAAAAGAACCTGCGGTTTCCCTGTCGGGCCCCGACCCCGCCGGAAGAAGCAGGCGGACCATTTCATCCCTGTCCTTATCGCTGACCCATTTGTGAAGGGGTATTGTTACGAGACGCTCGGCAACGAACCTGGCAACGGGGAATGTCGCCCCCGCGAACCAGTGGCCGATCTGCGGGACATCATTGATGGGGAACGGGTACATCTGCGTTATTCCCAGACCTTTTCTATTCGAGGCCGCGCATATCTTCCCCTTGCGGTCCCGGCTCTCGACGAGGAAGGGGAGCCTCAAGTAAGGCAGGGAAGAGACGCCCCCTACAGGTTTCTGGCCTTTAAGCCTTCGACAAAACATCGCAGCCTGTTTTTTCCGGACAGACATGGCTGTCTCCAGGCGGCGGCGCCAGTCGGCGCACAAACCTGCCTGCATGGGCGACAGCCTCATTGCCGGGAACCTGCTGTCGAAGAAGGTGCGGCCGAGTTTCAGAAAGGGCATGGCCGCGGGGATCCAGTAGAGCTGTGGACGAATGAATAGACTCATCATGACGGCCTTCATGTACTCCACGACATCATTTTTTGTCCGGGGAAACGCAAGGCGTGAATATTCCCTGTCTATCGCCCCGCCTATCACTTCCGAATCTGTAACGATGATCCCCCCGGACCCGCACGTCACGGATTTCCCCCTCCCAAGACTGAAGAACCCCACGTCTCCTATGGTTCCAAGGAGTCTGCCTCCATGCCTGCCGCCCATGGCCTGAGCAGCGTCTTCGAGGACAAAAACGTTCCGCTCCCTGCACAGTTCAACAATATCGTCCATCCTGGACGGAATCCCGAATAGATGATTGGGAACAACGCACAGGGTCCGATTCGTTACCCCCTCCCCGAGAAGTTTCTGATCGAAATCCAGTGACGAGGCATCGATATCGCACAGGGTAACCTTGAGCCCCGCCCTGACAATGGCAGATGGAACGGAAAAACAGGTATATGCCGGTATGAGGACCTCCGATCTGACGGGCCGCAATGATTTCAGTGAACGCAGGATAAGGTACAGGGCTGCCTTACCTGACGAAACGAGAAAAACGTGTCTGACGCCGAAATATTCCTTGATCCCTTCCTCCAGACTCTTCAGATATGTCTCACCTGCGAGAAAACCCTTGAACCCACTCCAGAGGTCCCGAAGGGAGAGCGGTGCGGCGGATGGGGGTAAGGTTCGCCGGACCCTCATGGTTCACATCTTCGGGTAGAAATTTTGTATGTCATGGGTTCAATGGGTTTTCTACGGCAGGTTCTTCACTAACTGCGGGCCGATCAATTTCGTCAGCCCCACCGGCAGATGCTGCCAGATTTTTATAGCCAGTTCATACTTCGGATTGTGCGGATTGATCTCGGGCATCGGTTCGCCGTTCTTAAGCCAGTAATGCCAGTAAAGCTGGACCGGCTTTGCACCCCATTGCTCTTTGAATTTGTACGTGCCTTCGCCGGGAGTGGACCGGCCGAAATCGAAAACCTTGTAACCCGCCTCGCATGCAAACTCAAGTACGCTTGAGTACAGGAGCATGTTGGGCCCGAGACGGTTGAAGTCCCTGAGCGATGATGCCCAGGGGATCTCTATGGTATCCTTGAATCCAACGAGCATTCCTGAAGCCACGGGGCGGCCGTCCCTCGTGTAGACGGTGCCGATCCGGGTCGTGTCGGGGAACTTTTTAAGGATGTTCCGGAAGAATCTCCCTGGATAGACCGGGGTTCCCAGGTCCCGCATGTTTCTTGAAAACACGTCGTAGAAACTTTCCAGTTCTTCCAGTCCGCCGATCCTCGCAACCATACCCTCCTTGACCGCTCTTTGCACCTGGCTTCTCAGTTTCGACCCGAAGGAGGCAAAGAGTGCCTCTTTTGTCCCCGGAAGCGGGAGTCTCATGGACACCTTTGAGGTCTTGACCGGCTGGTCGCGCAGGAGGTTCCGGGAATGTCTCAGTTCCATATGGCGTATTCCCATGTCCCGGGCCATGTCCACCGCTTCGGTGAGCAATCGTTCACGGATACGGTAATCATCGGCGCATATCCCCCCGTAGTTGAAGAACGGCAACGAGACCGCAAAGCTGCCGAAGAGTAGACTCTGCAGGCGGACGAGAGGCAGTATCCCGGTGATCTTTCCCGCGTCGTCCTGTGACAGAAGATAACAGGTCTGGTGCCCGAAACTCTCCTCGATCACTTCCTTCCAACCGATAAGGTGGTAACAGCTTGCTTCGCCCTCACTCATAACATACCGGTCCCATGCATCACGGTATCCTGGATCATAAAGATGGATCTTCATATCTTCCTCGTTATGCTTAAGGCGTGAAGCTCGAAGCATCCGCGCTACCTGCCTTACGCCCTTGACCGCGTCATTGTTATCTTCGCGCATACTGGATCCTAGGCACCTTGAAGGCAAGAGAGGACAGAACCACAATGATCGACAAAAGCAGGAAGAATTCAAAGACGAGCGGTATCAATTCCTGATCTTTGATGAGAGGGTTGTATTTTATAAGGAATACCCCGTGGAGAAGGAATATTTCGTAAGAGTATCTTCCAAGCAAAAGGAGCAACCGGCTCTGGTATCCGCGCTCTATCGCATAGCCAAAGAGGCATATAATTCCTGCGTTCGATACCAGGCTATTGATCTCGGACAGACAGGTAAGCAGGATATTGGGTATCTTTCCGGTCACGATATATCTTACAGATTCATGACTCATTGCGAAGTTGTAGGCTCCAACTCCGAGTACGGCCAGGATCGACATGACGAGAAAGGTCTTTCTGTTATTTCGATATGCGTGAAGCCATCTGTCGTAATGCATGGCCAGAACACACCCGGCCGGGAATGAAAGGAACTGGACCCAGTGAAGACGGAATACATAATAATTGAAGATCAGAAGAAGAAGCCCGATGCCGACCAGATACACCGGCAGGTGTTTGGGGTTTCCGCTTTTATAGACGACAAATAAAAGAAGATACCATACCAGAATAAAGGTCACGAACCAGCGGGAATAATCGAGAAAGATAAGCTCCGGTCCGAGGTTGATCCCCAGGAATGTCAACAGGAGGGCCCGGGGGCGCAAAAAGTTCCCCAGAATAAAGTAATCGAGTATTACGATAAGAACGGTAGCCATCCAATAGGGGGTCATGACCCTTTTTATTGTTTTGGAGAAATATTGCTGCAGTTTAGGCTTGTTTCGCATAACCGACAGCGTCAGTCCAAAGCCGGAAATAATGAGAAACAGTGAAACAGGGCTTCCGGGCAAGACGACATTCGCGTGCGTCTGTGACACGTGAACCCATAAATGGCGGAGAACGACAAAGAATATCGCAAAGCCTCTCAGATGATCCGTATGAGAAAAACCCAGGAAATTCCTTTCGTCAGGTTTATCCTTCCTGGTCGTCGCCGCTATAAGCGCGAAGAACAGAAGTATTATGAAGAGGTTCGTCAAGCCCGGAAAAAGAACATCAAGCTTGTCGATCTGGTAATTTGACAGGTAATTTCTCATCTGTTCCACATCGTTCACACCCGGGCCAGACCCTGTGCGATATCGCCCTCGCAGGGCTTGCAGGGTTGTGTGATCGGCAGGTAGGTGCCGCACGAAACAAACCCGCTGTCCTGAAATCTGACAAAGAAATGTCTCAGCCTCTCGAGGGTCTTGTCGAGATTAAGATAATGCCTGAAACGACTGACCGATCCGATCCCATGGGTCTGCCGGGGCTGTTCGGGGTCCACCTCCCATGGGTGACAGTAAAAGACATAGCGTCCTTCGCTTCGAAGGATGCGGGCGACACCGGATTCGAAGAGAGTGGTCGGCCAGAACCTGAAATAGCCGCCGCCCGCCCAGGGAATGGTCCGCCCGGCAAATCTGAGGTTGCTCACCGGCAGTTCCATGATGCCGTTGCCCATAACGAGATAACCTTCGGGTGTCTGTCTTAAGTCCTCTCCCTTACCATGACGCCTGTTAAGCCTGAAACTGTTGTAGCTTGAATCGTAGGCGAAGTTAAGATCACCGAGGACCTCTGCCAGTTCCTTCGTGATGGAAAAATTAGGCGCCCTGTAACCCAGGACCGCCTGGCCGGTAATATCTTCCAGCAGCGCCTTGCTCGTGTGAATGTCCCTGCGGAGAGCCGGTCCCTGCATCTCGCAGCACAAACAGTGGGAGTATCCGTGGGAAGCTATCTCATGACCCAGTTCGACGATTTCGCGTATGAGCCCTCTGAAACGTTTCGCCACCCAGCCGAGGACGAAGAAGGTTGCGCACACGTTATACCGATCGAAAAGTTCAAGGAGCCTGTATGTATTCATCTCTATCCGCGATTCGCAGGATTCCCAGCTCGTAAGGGGGAAGCAGGGCCGTAGATTTTCGACCTGGAACCAATCCTCCAGATCGACGGTTATAATTATCGGCTTCATCGATGTACCGGATTGTCGATTCACGGGTTCTACCTGGCCCCATCTCTGAGAAGAACCACGCCGACGGTACGCAGCAGGATCTTGAGATCCAGAAAAAGGGACATGTTCTTTACATAGTAAAGGTCGTACTCAAGCTTGTTCCGCGCGTCCTCCACGGAGGCACCGTACCGGTAGTTTATCTGCGCCCATCCGGTCAGGCCCGGTTTTACCGTGTGGCGCACGAAATAGTAGGGCAACTGGGATTCAAGGACGTCGACGAATTCGGGTCTCTCCGGGCGCGGGCCCACGAGACTCATCTCGCCTCTGAATATGTTCCATATCTGGGGAAGTTCATCGATGTGGGTAAGACGCAGGAACTTCCCTACCCTCGTTACCCTGGGGTCCTTCTCCTGCGCCCAGCGGGCCCCGCCGGTTTCCGCTTCATATGTCATGGACCTGAACTTGTAGATCGTGAAGACCTGCCGGTCTTTCCCGACCCTTTGCTGGGTGTAAAAGACCGGACCCGGCGAATCCATCTTGATGGCGACAATGGCCAGGCCTATTATGGGGCTCATAAGGAAGAGGATCAGCCCCGAAGCCAGAAAATCCAGAACGCGTTTAAGTCTCTGCACGAAATCGGTCCGGAGGAGATAGAACCCCTGGGCGAAAAGAAGCCACTGGTCGCCGATGCTGCGGACAGGGATCCTTCCCGTGAGCGACTCATAGACATCTGCCATATCACGGATATCGATTCCCTTGAAACGGGCGTTGAGTATGCTGCGTATCAATTCCACGGAACGGTTCCGCGGTATCGCGAGAATGACCGTGTGCGCCCCCACCCTGGCGGCAACCTCCAGAAGTTGGTCGCTTCTTCCCATGACCGCCGGGGATGCCGCCGTGCCCAGCACGTCGGGATCGTCATCAAGGAACCCCTTGACCTCATAGGGAGACAACGGGGACTTGAGCAGCCTGTAAATGGTCTTCCCGCAAAACCCGGCGCCAAGGATGAGGGCGGGCGCCTTCTGGCCGGTTTTCTGGAAGATTATCCCGTAGCTCCAACGCCACACGTTGAGGAAATACCAGACGAGAATGGCCTCCAGTATCATGATGCCCCTGCCATAGGGACCGAAGGGGATTATGTAGAACGCACCGACGGTGAGGAAAGCGCCCAGGGCCACGGCGACGGCACTGCGGAAGGTTGTCTCCCAGGAACGATAAACGCGCTCCACGTTATACAAATCGAAAACGTAGAAAGCCAGCGGATAGAGGATCAGGGTGAATGCGGGTTCTATGGAATATAAGGAAATGGTGTTCCAGTGAAAACCCGTCCTCAGCCCGATGCTGAGGACCACCGCCAGGCAGATGAGGACACCATCACCCAGAAGCAGCAGCCACCGGTGCCTTGGAAATCCCACGGGCACTTCCAGGTCTATCCGGGGGGTTTTTCCATCTTCTTCCAGGACGATACCTGACGCGTCCGTGCCGTCCGGCAGCTTGATCTCCGGAAGCGGGACATACCCCGGCAGTGGTGCGTCGTATCCCCAGTTCGTATCGTGATGGAGGTATTTATGCATGCTCTTCCCCTTCGTGTCTCCCTACAGACGGTTGTAGATGAACTGTGGAATGTAAAGCCGGCGCTTGTTAAAAACGACTCCAAGAACCGTGCCGCCGCTCTTGATGATCGTCTCTTTCATACTCAGGGCCACCTGCCAGCGTGTCTTCTCCGCCTCGACCACGATCACGACCCCGTCCACCATGGATGCGATCGAAGGTCCGTTTGAGAATACCGCCTGGGGGAGATCGATGACGACGAGTTCAAATCTCTCCCTCAAAGAATCCCAGAACCTCCTGGCATTCTCCAGGCATACCGCCTGCCCCTCGGAGGAAACGGTATAACGGTAGAGCGGCAATACGCTGAAGCTCCTGCCATTGACGGGGCACAGTGCCCTATCGATCCCCGAACCCGTTGCCAGGATTTCCTCCAGTTTCAAAGCGGGATCCCCCTCCGGATAGTCAAACCCATCGCGGTTCCCGTCGCAATCAACAAGAAGGACATCTTTCCCCATTTGCAGCGAGACTGTTTTTGCCAGTTCCCGGGCTATGGTGGACGTCCCTTCCCGCGAACGGGGGCCGACGAAGAGAATACGGCGGTGAAGGATATCCGGAAGAGCAGCGGTGATTGTCTGGTAGAGTCTGCTCATTTCGACTTCCATTCCGACCTCATTGCCATTGGTCCGGCCGTTTCGCGGCACGGACACGGGGGTAGAGGGCATCACCTCGTGCGGCATGTCCCTCATTTGTCTATTTTCCAGTGCGTCATAAATCCTGCTCATTTTTTGCCTCCTATATGGAATGGATACCGGAATATCACGATCCCATTCATCTTTACGGCNNAATGTAATGGTGCTGCCCACGTGGATAACATTCGGGTTGGCGACGTGAGGATTATTCTCCTTTATGATCTGGACGATGCGGCTGTCCGCTTTTCCGTAAACCTCCCGCGAAAGCTTGTAAAGACTGTCTCCATACGACACGGACTTCCTGACCACCGCGCCCTTCTTTTCCACCACCGATGCGGGCACGGCGGCGACGGCATCCCCGGGGCTTGCCGGGTCTTTCTCCACGGGCAGCAGTACCGCCCTCATCAGCACTTTGTCGGTCGTTTTACCCTCGATTGTGGTCAGGGCCCGTATCTTGCCGAGCACGGTCTCGTGGTGCGGCAGGAGCCATGCCATGGCAATGAACAGCACCGTCAATGCAGACAGGGCGGGAAACCACCACCGCCCCCCCGACGGCCACCTCAGACCGTCGAAATCACGTATGATCTCTTTCACGATTGCGCGGGTAACGGGCTGTTTGCGGTATCCGTAGCCCGTAATAAGCGCATTGTCGCATAACACGTTTATGACCCTCGGGATGCCCCGGGCCTTTTTGATGACCGCCTTCATCGCTGACCTTGTAAAGACCGACGACGCATCGGCCCCGGCCCTCTGCAGCCTGTACCTGATATACTCGGCACTCTCATCTTCCGTAAGGGGCAGGATCGTTGACCTGATCGCAAGACGCTGCCGGAGCTGTCTCAACCTGTGCTGTTTCAGTTCCTCCTCGAACTCCGGCTGGCCTATGAGAACTATCTGAACCAGCTTGTCCTTCGATGTCTCCAGGTTCGAAAGCATGCGCAGGTTTTCCAGCGTATCGAGGGGCATGTTCTGCGCCTCGTCGATGACGAGGACCATGGTATTGCCCTTCCTGTATTCTTCGATCAGCACCTCGTAGAGCCGATTCGTCATCTCTACGACATCGTTTGTTTCCACCGGCAGTTCCAGTTCCTGGTAGATCGTCCTTAAGAGCCCTTCGAATGTCAGCTTGGCATTGAACACGTATATTATCTTGAGGCGCTCCCTGTCGGCACGTTCGAGATAGGACCGCAAAATAGTGGTTTTTCCCACACCAACGGCACCGACAATTGCCACAAACCCCTTCCTCTTTTCGATCCCGTATATGATGGCCGCCAGCGCTTCCTTGTGACTGGGGCTCAGGTAGAGGAACTCGGGATCCGGAGTGATATGAAAGGGCTGCTTGCGAAGATTATAAAAATTGAGATACATGGCTCACCATCCCATCATGATTTTCGTTCTCGGCCTCTCCTGAGGTCATTTCTTCATGACCGACACCAGAACAGGTACACCGAGGGTCCTCTCGGCGGAGACCGGTGTCGGCATTCCCGGCGTCATGAGTTCGAGGATTATCGCAAGGGCTATGCCCGCCGCAAGACCGCCGAAGAAACCGCCGCCTGCAAGCTGGGCCCTGGTGAACTTCTGCTTCTTGGGGAAGGCGGGGACGGTGGCTTTCTGGACAACGCTCACAGCCACCATCTTCTGCCGGTCCATATCGTCCATGATCAGGGATTCTTCCAGTTTCCGCGAATAGATCTGGTGGTTCTGCTCGAGTTGCGCGGCTTCACGTTTCAGGGCCTGCAGCTGCCGGCCATGCCCGTCAAGGGAGTTGAGTTCCCCCTCGACCTGTCGCATCTGGCCCCTGACACTGCCCGCCCTGGCTCGCGCCATGGT
>DNYO01000156.1 GCA_003506795.1 Deltaproteobacteria bacterium | reverse complement strand
CGCACTCTTCGCCAGGAGTTTCAACGTTTCGTCATTGTCGACGTAGCCGTCCCTGACGATGCCACAGTGTCCATGGTCCGTATACTCGCACATACAAACATCGGTAATGACCAGAATATCATCTCCGAAGCGGTTCTTGATGGCCCGCACCGCCTGTTGGACCACGCCGTTCCTGTCGTAGGCTCCGCTCCCCATGGCGTCCTTTTTTTCGGGGATTCCGAAGAGGAGTATGGCCGGTACACCCGCCCCGAGCACATCGTCGACCTCCCCGAGGACCCCGTCGACGGAGAACTGACTTATGCCCGGCATGGCATCGATGGGCACCTCACGTTCACTCATTTCCTTGACGAATACAGGATAAACGAGGCAGTCCGCCGAAATGGATGTTTCGCGCATCATGCCTCTCAACTTTTCGTTCTGCCTCAGCCTTCTCGGCCGGTAAGTCGGATAACGCATGGAACCTCCTTGATCAAAAGTGCCAGGCAGTGAAAACGGGTCCTGCTGTCTTATGGGTCCTGCAGATCCAGCATGACCTGTGGGACCTGTGAAAATCTGTTATCTTTTTGCCTGTCCTCTATCCCCTGATTCCTGTGTTTCTTATTTCTTCTTCTGTGAGGTAACACTGAGGGTCGTGCGCCCAGAGGTCGCCCGTTGCCGCTTCGGCACGGACGCGAAAGTTCCCGGCACAGACGTCAAGCCATTTGCATGCTGCACATCTGCCGTGCACGTGCTTTTTCTTTTCCTTCAGCCTGGCCATGACCGGGTCCGACAGGTCCGTCCATATGGCGCTGAACGGCCGCTCGCGAACATTGCCAAAACCGTAGTGTCTCCAGAACTGGTCCGCGTGGACGTTTCCCTTTTCATCGATACAGCCAATACCAACACCGGAAGAGTTTCCCTCGTTCATCCTGAGCAGTTCCAGTACCTCCGCGGCCCTTTTCGGGTCCTCCTTCAAAAGCCTGAGGTACAGATAGGGACCATCGGCATGGTTGTCTACAGTGAGTACCTCCACGGACCTGCCCCGGTCGAAAAGCATCCGTGTCCTGTCCATGATAAGATCCACTACGCGGCGGGTCTCCTCGTGGGAAAGATCCTCCTCCATAAGCTTCGAGCCTCTTCCCGCATAGACAAGGTGGTAAAAGCAGACGCGCTGTATATTCTCTTCTTCAATGAGGTCGAAGATCTTCGGAACCTCATCGATATTCCTTTTGTTTATGGTGAACCTCAGTCCTACTTTAATACCCGCTTCTCTGGCATTCCTGATACCCTCTATCGCCCTGCCGAAAGCACCCTCGACGCCGCGGAAGGCGTCGTTGACACGGCTTAAGCCATCGAGACTGACGCCGATGTACGAAAGGGAAAACTGTGAGAATATCCGCGCCTTTTCGCGGCTGATGAGCGTCCCGTTCGTCGAAATGACCGCTCTAATTCCCTTCTTCACGGCATAGTCGATGAGTTCGGGCAGGTCCTCCCGGAGGACCGGTTCACCGCCGGAGAAGAGAATCACCGGGACACCGAACCGTGCCAGATCGTCGATGAGCGCCTTGCCTTCACCTGTTGACAATTCGTCGCCTCTATAATCTTCACCTTCAGCAAAGGCATAGCAGTGAACGCAGCGAAGGTTGCATCGCCTGGTTGTATTCCATACAACGACGGGCTTCTTGTCCTTCGAGAATTGCAGGAGATGGGACGGCAGCCGCGACGATTCTCTGCCGTATCTCAACGGATCCGAGGCCTCGACGGCGCCGCAATATAGTTTCGATATACCAATCATAGTGTTCTTATTTTGAGCTGAAAACCGAAAAAAGTCAACGGCGTTGTCCCCTGCCCCGGCCTTGCTAGATGTTGAAAAACACCAATTTGTATGATATGCTGGTGGCTGTTCGGGGCGTGGCGCAGCATGGTTTAGCGCGCTTGCCTTGGGAGCAAGAGGTCGCTGGTTCAAATCCAGTCGCCCCGACCATAAAGACGCTTTCGCAGTTCAGGTGCCGTCTCAGGCTTGAAACGTCACCACTCAACCCACAAGTGTCGTCTTCTTACCTTCCAACCTGATACCCTGAACTTCTCAAGCCGCCTCTCTAGTCTACCCAGCGGACAAAGTTTTCGAGGCTGTCCCTGGGAGATGTGAATTCGTTGATTGGGCTCGTCGGGTCGGCGTAGCCAAGGGCTGCACCGATGACGACGTCTTTGTTATCGGGGATGTTGAGTATCTCCTTTATGTCGTCTTCGTATGCATTGATAAGGCCTATGGGGCATGTGGAAAGGCCGAAATCATGCGCTATAAGGACAAAATACCCCAGGGCGATCCCAATATCCACAAGGCGTGCCTCCGAGAAAGCATTGTCGAGGCAAAAAATGATCGCTGCAGGGGCGCCGTAAAAATTACAGCTTCCCTCATTTACAAAACAGTTGAATTCCTGTCCCATTTTTTCCAGATAGGGATTCATCAATATGAATGACTCGGCCCCTCTCTTATGAAATTCCGCCGAAAGCGGCTTCACGTTTCCCGGGCTGCAGGAGATCTGTTTTTCACGATAGAGTTTCACCAGGCGCCGGCTCAGTCTTGCCTTTTCTTCTCCCATGACAACAATGAATTCCCATGGCTGGAGGTTGATGGCTGATGGAGCGCGGATGACAAGATTGAGTATCTCTTCTATCCGCTGTCTTGAAACCGGGTCGGATTTGAACGCCCGGATGCTTTTCCTTATCTTCACGGCTTCGAGTAAATCCATGGAATTGACTCCCCCTTCGATCATAGACGCCGGGAAACGCGTCAGACTGCGAATTCGATCCGGCTCCTGGACGCGGTCAATATTTCCCGATGAACTATCCTTCCATACTCATTAACGAGAATGCTGTCCACCAGATCCTTGACCACCTTCTCCGCCAGCCATTCGGGAAGCCCCGACATCACATGCACGACCAGGAAAGCACGGGTGGTCTCGCTTTCGATCCGGTCCTTGTTCGATGGTTTCCACAACCACCTGCGAGTAAGGGCATCCTTATCGTCCTTGTAGATCACCTCACCCTTCTCTACAGTCTCCTGCTCTCCCATGTCCATGGGAACAAAGGTCTCCGTTCCGTCGGCAAACGTGAGGTGAACGTCGCCATCAATCCCGTTTATGGCGTGCCCGCCAATGGGAACAAGATACTTGAGTGCAATGCAATTATAAAGATCGATGATGGGATTGAAGCGTGGGAACGGCCCCCCTTTGAGGGCACGCCTGACGAGAGATTCTATGGAACTTGGATACTTCGTTGGGGCTATGCCTATCTTCTTGAAGGCTTCGCGCCATGCCTTGATGTTTGGATGGTCCTGCGGGCGTTCAAATGAAAAATGGACCATCAGATCGTCTACAACGTCTTCAAGCCCATCTTCGCCGTACCTTATATTGTCAATCTCACAAACAACCACACCGACCTGCAAAGCAGGAAAAAGGCTAAATAGCCCTTCGTCGATGGTAAAGACCATTATATTTTCTTAGACGCTACGCCAATGCGGGCAATGGCCCGCAGAAGTGCCATTTCATACAGACGGTATTCCGTATGATCATATGACATCGTCTTCAGCAAGGACTCTGCACGTTCCATCGCCTTCTTCGCCCTTTCAACATCTATTTCTTTCGAAGTCTCAGCCGTATCCACAAGCAACGTCACCTTGTCATCAACAACCTCGGCGAATCCGCCACTCGATGCAAGATAGGTCGTCTCTCCGTTCTTCTTGTACCGGATCTCTCCGATTCGCAGCGTCGTAAGGAACTGGGTGTGACCCGGCATAATCCCGAATTCACCATCAGCACCTGTGGCCTCCACAAGATCGACTTCATCCTTGACAACTGTTTTCTCAGGGGTAATTATCTCAAGGTTGAGCATAACGTTTATTATTCTCCCATGAACTGTTTAGCTTTTTCAACGGCCTCTTCGATAGTACCCACCATAAAGAATGCCTGTTCCGGAAGCTCGTCGTGTTTTCCTTCAACGATCTCTTTGAATCCCTTGATCGTATCTTTCAGGGCGACATAACGGCCTGCCTGACCCGTGAAGACCTCTGCAACAAAGAACGGCTGAGACAGGAATCTCTGGATCTTTCTTGCTCTGGCGACGGTCAGTTTGTCATCTTCGGAGAGTTCGTCCATACCAAGAATCGCGATGATGTCCTGAAGTTCCTTGTATTTCTGAAGGACCGCCTGTACATTCCTTGCGACCTGGTAATGTTCCTCACCGACAATCTGAGGATCAAGGATACGGCTGGTGGAGTCGAGGGGGTCAACGGCCGGATATATACCGAGTTCTGAAATCTGACGTGAAAGAACCGTCGTGGCGTCGAGGTGTGCGAATGTTGTCGCCGGTGCGGGATCTGTCAAGTCATCAGCAGGGACGTAGATGGCCTGAACCGACGTGATAGAGCCCTTCAATGTCGATGTGATGCGTTCTTCAAGCTCACCAAGGTCCGTGGCAAGGGTCGGCTGATAACCGACGGCGGAGGGCATCCGGCCGAGCTGCGCCGAAACCTCTGCATTGGCCTGGGTAAAACGGAAGATATTGTCTATGAAGAGAAGAACGTCCTGACCTTCTTCGTCGCGGAAGTATTCAGCAGCCGTCAGAGCGGTAAGACCGATTCTGGCGCGGGCACCCGGGACTTCCGTCATCTGTCCGTATATGAGGGCGCACTTGTCAAGAACGCCGGAGCCTTTCATCTCCAGCCAAAGGTCATTGCCCTCCCTTGTGCGCTCACCGACACCGCCGAACACGGATATACCACCGTGGTGCTGGGCGATGTTGTGGATCATCTCCATGATAACAACGGTCTTGCCGACACCGGCACCGCCGAAGAGTCCTACCTTGCCACCTTTCGGATATGGTTCAAGAAGATCGATAACCTTGACACCCGTTTCGAGAAGTTCGATCTTGGTGTTCTGCATTGTCAACGAAGGAGCCGGTCGGTGGATAGGGTAGGTCATAGCCGTCTTAACATCACCCTGATTATCAACGGGATCGCCGATGACGTTAAGCACCCTGCCCAGGATTTCCTTGCCTACGGGAATAGATATCTGCCCTCCCTTATAGGTCGCTTCCTGGCCGCGAACAAGACCATCTGTCGTGTTCATGGCGATACACCTGACCGTATTGTCACCCACATGCTGG
>DNYO01000102.1 GCA_003506795.1 Deltaproteobacteria bacterium | reverse complement strand
AAAGCAGAGAGCCATGGGTGCAAGGAACCCATGGCTTTTTTGTTTTGGAGGCCATGGGTCAATGAACCCATGGCTTTTTTTATGGAAAGGAGAACCAATGATCGTTTCCCGACAGATTCAAAAATTGATAGCCGACCAGGAAGGGTGGACACGCAGGATGTTCGAGGAAGGTCTCAAGATAAAGAAGCTTTACGGTGAAGAGAACGTTTATGATTTCTCCCTCGGCAATCCCGACACGGAACCCCCCCGGGAATTACAGAAAATGATCGCCGAGTCATTGCTCAACCCCGCGAAGGGAATGCACCGTTACATGACCAACAGCGGCTATGAGGAGGTGCGCCGGGAGATCGCGGATTACCTCGGGGAAACCTATGGCCTGCCGTTCACTGCCTCGCATGTTTTCATGACCAACGGGAGTGCGGGCGGCCTCAACATTCTTCTGAAGAGTATGCTTAACAGGGGTGATGAAGTTATAGTTCCGACCCCTTTTTTCTGGGAGTTCAGAAATTATGTCCACAATCACGGCGGTACCCTCAAGACCGTCAGATCGAAAGACGACTTCCAGCTTGACATGGACAGGATGGCCGCTGCCATCAGCCGAAAGACACGAGTCGTCCTCCTCAATAGCCCCAACAATCCGACGGGCGCCGTGTACTCGCAGCGGAGCATCACGGACCTAACGGCTCTTCTTAATCAGAAGCGCTCCGAAGGGCAGGATATCTACCTTATAGCGGACGACGCTTACCGCAAGATCGTGTACGATGGCATAACCCTGCCCAACGTTTTCAGCGCCTATGACCTGACCTTCTCCATAACTTCACACTCGAAGGACCTGGCGCTGCCGGGGGAACGCATCGGCTATATTGCCATTTCTCCGCGCATGCCCGATTCCGATCTGCTCGTATCGGGTCTCATGATCACTCAAAGAACACTCGGTTTCGTCAATGCGCCGGCGTTGTTCCAACGGATCGTCTCACGGTTTCAGCGGACGTCCGTTGATATCGGGGAATATCAGCGCAAAAGGGACGTGCTCTACGATGCGTTGATGGAGGGCGGTTTTGAGTGCGTGAAGCCGGAAGGAGCCTTCTATATGTTTCCCCGGTCACCCATTGCCGATGAGCTTCAATTCGTCCGGATGCTGCAGCAGGACGAACGGATAATGGTCGTACCGGGAAGGGGCTTCGGAAAGAAAGGCTATTTCCGAATCGCTTACTGCGTCCCCATGGAGACGATTAAAAAAAGCACCGAAGGATTTATCAGAATCGGAAAACGTTTCATAAAGAGGTGAACAAAATGGGTATCTCAAAAGCCATAAGCAAGTCGATGCGGGACTCCTCCTGGATACGGGCCATGTTCGAGGAAGGCGAAAAAATGAAGAAGGTGCACGGGGCTGAGAACATACTCGATTTCACACTCGGCAACCCTGTCGTGGAGCCTCCCGCCCAGCTCAAGGAAGAGCTCGCGAGGCTCGTCACCTCCGGAACTCCCGGCATGCATCGCTATATGACGAACAGCGGTTACGAGGACGTCCGCGCCGAGATAGCCGGCTTCCATCGTCAAAGAACGGGTCTGCCCTTCACCAAAGACCATATTGTCATGACCGTCGGATCGGCCGGCGGGATGAATGTCATCCTGAAATCTCTCCTCGATCCGGGCAACGAAGTCATCGTCCTCACCCCCTTCTTCGTGGAATTCAAGTTCTACATCGAGAACCACGGAGGAGTGATGAAGCTCGTCGCAACGACTGATGATTTCCATCTCGACATCGGCAGGATCGAGGAGGCGATAACGAGAAAGACCAAGGCAATCATCATCAATTCTCCGAACAACCCCACGGGCGTCGTATACAGCGAGAACGAATTGAGGCAACTGGCGGCAGTGCTGCACAAACGCAGACAGAAGGGCCAGCGGATATTCCTTCTCTCCGACGAGGCCTACAGAAAGATCCTCTACGACGGGACCGTGCTCCCCGACGTATTCGACATATACGAAGACACCCTTTCGGTGACCTCCCATTCGAAGGATCTCGCATTGCCCGGCGAACGCATAGGCTACATAACCGCCTCGCCGCGCATCACAAATCTGAAGCCGCTCATGGATGCCATGATCTTCTCGAACAGGATCCTGGGTTTCATCAACGCCCCGGCCCTCATGCAGCGCCTTGTGGGAAGGTTTCAGAAAAACAGCGTCGACATCCTGGACTACCAGAAGAAGAGGGACACACTGTACAACATCCTCGTCGAGGCCGGCCTGAGCGTTGTAAAACCCATGGGAGCCTTCTACATATTCCCGAAATCGCCCATCCCCGACGACATCGCCTTCGTCAGGGAACTCCAGAAACACCGCATCCTGGCAGTACCCGGCGTCGGCTTCGGCACACCCGGCCATTTCCGTCTTGCCTACTGCATCCCGACGGACGTCATAGAACGGTCGCGGAAATCGTTCCTGGAACTCGGATTGAAAGGCGGGAAAGCGTAAGGAGTATCCCGCGCCCTCCTTAGAATACGGTGCAGTCTATGTGTTTTTCGAAGAGGTCGGCGAGTCTTTGCCTGTCCACACCCTTTTCAAAGAGATCCGGTGTGTGGGGGAAGACTCCCAGGAGGGGGACGTCGAGGTATTTTTCGAGCATACCGGGGTTTGTCCGTGATGCTATATCGTTTTCGCCCTCCCTGTCGTTGAGGATGACGCCGAGGACCTTGACTCCGATGGATTTGAGATGGGAGCAGGTCAGGAGGGTGTGGTTGATGGTCCCGAGGGTGAGTCTTGATACGACAATGACGGGCGTTTCCCAGGCACAAATGAGGTCTGCATAAAAGAAACCTTCGGTAATAGGCACAAGGAGCCCGCCCGCACCTTCGACGATGACCACGTCGTGACGGGCCGCAAGCCTGTTGTACGCCGCGGTGACACGACCCATGTCGATGGTCGCTTTTTCCATGAAGGCCGCCGCTTCGGGTGCCAGCGGCGCCTTGAAAAGATAGGGATTAATCTCGCTTGCATCATCGCGGCTGCCGGAAGCTTCCCTCAAGGTCCACGTATCCCCGGTATTTCGTTCGCCCGTTGACTCGATACCGCTTTCAAAGGGCTTCATGACTCCGACATCGAGACGCTTCTTGATCGACAGGTAGGCGCTGAGGCTCGAAGAGATGACGGTCTTCCCAACACCGGTATCGGTACCCGTTACGAAAATGTTTTTCATTATTTCACTATTGACGCGAGAAGAATCGCGAGGCTTATGAACAGCGATGCACATATGAGTGCAAGCCCTGTGTTGTTCTCATCGGATATCTTTTTCTCAAAATCGGCGGTGAAAGCGGCTCCGACTATCTTCACGGCGACGAGGGCGAGGATTATATACACCGCCGCATATATAAGCATCTCCACCGCAGTAGCCAGCACCTTCCACATGATTGCCCCTAACTAATTTGACAGATAATATACCAGATTGTCGAGCGCCGATGTGAAGAAAAGATTTCTCAGCTTTACATTCTCCGACGTCCGTACGGGCGCAGGCGAGAAGTTGAGTATGCCTTTGATATTCGCCTCGATGAGCTGGTCCGCAACTTTTTGCGCCTCCTGGGGAGGCGTCGTTATGATCCCGATCTCTATATTGCGGGCGCTTACGACTTCCTTGAGACGGTCGACATGGAGGATCTCCACCGGTTTGCCGACACGCTCCGAAATACGACCGATGACCATCTCGGGATAGAGATCGAAGGCGGCGACGATCTTATAATTCTGCTTCAGGAAATCCTTGTAGACGAGGAGGGCGCTCCCCATGTTTCCGACACCTACAACGGCTATACGCCATTCCCTGTTTATGCCCAGTATCTCTTTAATATGCCTCTTCAGGTCTTTGACATTGTAACCCATACCGCGAATTCCGAATTCACCGAAATAGGCGAAATCCTTTCTCACCTGAGCAGCGTTGACGTTGCAGATACTTGCGATCACCGCGCTCGATGCGACCTTTTCGTTCTTGCCCTCCAGATCGACCATACACTTCAGGTAACTGGAAAGCCTGCGTATCGTCGCTTCGGGAATCTTTGAAAATTTTGCCATCTTTTTACCTTCTATGTCCGTGATTTTCCCTTTTTTTTTCATATGTCTAACAATTCCGGATATGTTTTTCAAGAGAAAAATTTAACAAGCTCGGGAAGCGGGCTCCATACATGGGGTTTTGGAGTTTCAGGAATCCAAAGATGCCAGGGTTCAGGGGGCGAACCGATGCGCATCTCGAACGTGAAACGTGAAATCGAAATGTAGGGCTTTTTTCAAAGTCCCAACACATCCTTCATGGAATAGATGCCCTGAGGCTGGTTCACAAGCCATTTTGCGGCAAGGAGTGCTCCCCGGGCGAAGTTGTCCCGTGACCACGCCCTGTGGGTAAGCTCGAGGCGCTCGCCGATACCGGCAAAGAACAGGGTGTGCTCGCCTACAATATCGCCGCCCCGGATGCTCATGATCCCGATTTCGTCTTTTTTTCGCTCGCCCGTCATGCCCTCGCGCCCGAAGACCTCTATCCAGCCGCGGCCCTTCTGCCCCGCCTCGACGGCGTCCTTGATCTTGAGCGCCGAACCGCTCGGTGCATCCTTCTTCCAGTGATGGTGCAACTCGACGATCTCGGCGTCGTACGCGTCCCCCATGATGGCGGAGACCCTTTGCGCAAGGTCGAAGAGGATGTTCATTCCGATGCTCATATTGGGAGAGACGACGACCCGTGCGCTCTTCGTTTCTCTGATGAACCGCAGATCGTCATCTTTAAGACCCGTTGTGCCGATGACATGGGCCACACCTTTCTCCACCGCTGTTTTGAAATGGCTCACCGAGGCGGCCGCCTCGGAGAAATCGATAACAACGTCCGCGCCGCTTATGGCCTCTGCCGGATCGTCGACCACGAAAGGCGGCTTCCCGCCCATGAGATCGTGCGCCCTCCCAGTCATGGGATGGCCTTTCATCTCCACGAGGCCGGCGACATCAAGGTCGCCGTCTTCGAGGGCGAGCTTCAGTATTGCACGGCCCATCTTTCCGCATGCACCCGTTATGACAACTTTTACCATAGTGCGCACCTCTTCTCTGTGTGCCCGGGGCTTAAGCCTTGCGCCTGCCTTTTCCCGTAAGACCGTATTCTCCCAGAAGAGCTCCCAGAGAAGCTGCATTCTTGTCGGACATGGGGCACAGCGGCAGGCGGTAATCACGCGCGATCATACCCATCCTGTAAAGCGCCTCCTTGACCGGTATGGGATTGGTTTCGATAAACATTCCCTGGAAGAGAGGCATCAATCCGGTATGAAGCTTAATCGCCTTCGCTATGTTCTTTTCGATCATGAAGGCCTTGTACAGGGCCTTGAGCTCTTTCGGCATAATGTTGGAAAAGACTGATATGACGCCGACGGCGCCGACGCTCATCATGGGAAGGAAGAGATTGTCGTCGCCTGACAGGATAGTGAACCTGCCTTTCGTAAGCCGGTAGATCTCCGAGACCTGCGTCAGTGAACCGGCCGCTTCCTTGATGCCTACGATGTTCCTGATCTTTGCCAGTTCGGCTATGGTTTCCGGCGTCATGTTAATACCGGTGCGACCCGGTATATTGTAAAGAATGATGGGCATCCGGGTCTTTTCCGCAATGGCCTGAAAATGACGGAAGAGTCCTTCCGGCGTCGGCTTGTTGTAATAGGGAGTTGTGAGAAGGCAGGCGTCCGCGCCAAGCTTCTTCGCCGAGATGGTAAGCTCTATTGCCTCCGCGGTGCTGTTCGAACCGGTGCCGGCAATGACAGGCACCTTTCCGCCGGCGTATTTCACGGCAAGTTCGATGACCTTTTCGTGCTCCTCGTAGGAAAGCGTTGGGGCCTCACCGGTGGTGCCGCAGGGTACGATGCCATCGACTCCGCCTGCTATCTGGAAGCCGATGAGGTTTTTGAGTGCCTTCTCGTCAAGACCGCCGTCGCGAAATGGCGTAACAAGCGCCGTAAAAATACCTTTCAATTCCATGGCTTCTCCTTTCACAAAAGTGCTTCCTCATGCAGTTGGGCTTTGTAGATAAACTTGGCGTCGCCTTCGAGATAAACCTCGTCATTGATATATATCTTCAGGATCTCGCCGCCCTTCGTATGGATATTCACGGGGCTCCTGACGAGGGACTTCTCGGTGAGGATTACGCCGGATGCCACGGCCCCGGTACCGCAGGCGAAGGTCTCCCCTTCCACTCCCCGTTCGTAGGTCCGCACCCGGACATTATCCTTGTCCAGAACCTCCACGAAATTGACGTTCGTGCCTTTCCCACCGAAAGCCTTGTGGCTGCGTATCATCCGGCCCAGTTCGTTGACAGGCACGAGATCGATATCGCTGACGAGAAGGACTGCGTGGGGCACCCCCGTGTTGACGCTGCTGACAAAGAGCTCCTTGTCGTCGAGGCAGACGGCATAGTCCAGCTTTATATCGGCCGGCCTTGTGAGCTGCAGCTTCACCTTCTGGCCATGGACCTCCGCCTTGATAATCCCTGCAACGGTCTCAAAAGCCATCTTTTCCCCGGCTATGCCGTTCATGACGGCAAAGCGCGCCGCACACCGGCCCCCGTTTCCGCACATTTCAGCCTCCGAGCCGTCTGCGTTGAAAAACCGCCAGCGAAAGTCATGACTCGTGGAATTCTCGATCAGGATAACGCCGTCTGCGCCTACCGAGTGGTGGAACCTGCATATCTTGGCCACAAAATCCAGAATATCGGGAAACCGGTCATACACTTTCCCGTCCCGGTTGTCGATCATCACGAAATCGTTTCCGCTTGCACTCATTTTTGAAAATTCCAGTTCAATCACTTTCTCTTATACCTCCAAAAAAGATGGCGTCGATTCACCGCGGGTGAGATCTTTAAGAGTCTCTCTTTTTCTGACCACGTAAAACTCGCTGCCCTTTACAAGAACCTCCGCCGCCCTTCGCCGGGAATTATAGTTGGATGACATGGCGAAACCATACGCACCCGCGCCCTTGACGGCCACAAGTGAACCTTCTTTCAGGTCTGCCAGTTCTCTATCCTTTGCAAAGAAATCGCCCGATTCGCAAATGGGCCCCACAAGATCGACCACCAGTGTCTTTCCCTTGTTTTCGTCGACGGGCAGGATCTCGTGGTACGCATTGTACAGCGAGGGCCGCACGAGGTCGTTCATCGCCCCGTCGACGATGTAAAACGTCTTACCTGCGGTCCGCTTGACATAGAGCATCCTGGCAACAAAGATACCGCTGTTCCCGACGATAACCCTGCCGGGCTCCATGATGAGCGTAATGCCCGTGTCGCCAAGATTTTCCCTGACGGCCCTGGCGTATTCATCCGGATGCGGCGGCAGTTCATCCTTGTAAGAGATGCCCAGACCCCCGCCGATATCAAGCATTTCGATGGCAATGCCCAGTCCCTTAAGCTCAAGGATCATTGATTTCAGGGATGTTACGGCTTCCACGAAAGGTCCCAGTTCAAGGATCTGGGAGCCGATATGCGACGATATGCCGACGGGCGCAAGGTAATCCTCGGCGGCTATCTCCCGGTAGAGCCGCGCGGCTTCGCCCCAGAGTATGCCGAACTTGTTTTTCTTGAGCCCCGTCGTAATGTACGGGTGGGTCTTGGGGTCTATCTCGGGGTTGACCCGTATGGAAACGGGGACTTTCTTTTTCATCTTCCGGGAAAGCTTTTTCAAAACCAGGAACTCCCCTTCCGACTCGATATTGATCATGCGAATGCCTGCTTCGATGGCATAGCGCAGTTCCCCGGCACTCTTTCCCACGCCGGAGTAGACAATTCTCTCTGCCGGTATCCCCGCCTCAAGGGCCCTGTAAAGCTCACCGCCGGATACGATATCCGCCCCGCCTCCCAGTTTCGCCACCGTTCTGACGAGGGCTCCATTGGAATTGGCCTTCAGGGAATAGCAGACAAGGTGGGGCATATCCGCGAAAGCCCCGTCAAAAACCCGGAAATGTCTTTCAAAGGTTCCGTAGCTGTAAAGATAGAAGGGGGTTCCCACCTTCCTGGCCACCGCCTTGACGGGGACATCCTCACAAAACAGTTCTCCATTGCGATATTCGAAATAGTCCATACCCTCACTCTTTCATGATTACGATCGATTCCTGCGACGTCTGGCTCTCGTTTCCCACGGCATCGACCGCCGTAACGTGGTAGGCGATGAAGCGGTGATCCGGTGCGTTCTTGTCGATGAACGTATTTTCCTTCACGGGAACACTGTTGAGCTTTACTGCCTGGGAACCCATGATGCGATAGACGTTGTATCCCGCGAGGTCTGTTTCCGTATTTGCCTCCCAGGTGACAACGATCGTATTCCCCTTCTTCTCGGCCTTGACGAGCATCGGTGCACCCGGGGGGGTCTTGTCGCCTGGTGTGGCGCTGACCTTCGCTCCTTCACCTTCCCGGGGCATCTCGCCTGTTTGAATCACTTTTCTGACTTCATAGACGTAGGTGCGGCCGTTCGCCAGGCCTGCATCCATATACAGGGATGTCGAGACGGGCCGCGGGTTCAACGGGATAACCGGGTACATGTCGTTATCGTAACGGTAAATGTTATAAAGGTATCCGTCTTCCTTTGTCCAGGAGATCTCCACCCTGGCATCACTTTCCGTTGCTTTCACCGAGCCGGGAGGCCCCGGGGGTTCCTCCCACGCCACGACGGCGGCATTTGAGGCCTCGCCGCGCGTCCCCCGTGTGGTTACGGGATAAACCCGGTAGGCATATTCATTGCCGGGCACAAGGTCGTCATCATAGAAGTAGAGCCTGTTTCCGGCCAGGGTATATCCCTTCCGCTCATCGAGGCTGATCGTCCTGAAGGGCTGCAGGTCCCCGAGACAGGTGCCGCATCCCTTGAATATCCTGTATCCCGCTATTTTTACTTCACCTTCGCCCGGTTCCTTCTTCTCGGGCTTGATGGTCGCAAGCGGGGTGAACGAGAGAAAGAGAACACCGTCTTTAACCTCGCCCCGGAGGTCTCCTATGACCCCGGCCTTTGCGACCGCCACCGGCATGGGGTTGCCTTTCTTCCCGCAGGATGAAAGGGCAAGCACAAGACAGAACGCGACACAAAGAACGTTACAAACCGAGATATTTCTTTTCAGCATCGATTGCCTTCTGCACCTCTTCAAAAGAGGCGCTGCCCGTTGATTTTCGCATGTGCAGGGCACTGCGCGGTTTAATATAGTCGAATACATCCCTTTCGAAGAGACGGGATAGTTTTTTCAGGTCTACCAGCGGCATCTGGCCAAGGAGCCTTCCTTTGTCCTCGCACTCGCGGACCGCCGCTCCGGCAACCCCGTGGGCCTGTCTGAAAGGCATTCCCTTCATGGTAAGGTATTCCGCCAACTCCACGGCGGGCATATAACTTTCCTCGGCCGCCTTTTCCATGTTCTCTTTTTTCACCACCAGGCCCTGTATGCACAGTTCCATGATCGCCAGGGCGTCGCTCACCGTCCGGACCGCGTGGAAGAGGGGTTCCTTATCTTCCTGGAGATCACGGTTATACGTGAAAGGCAGGCCTTTCAATATCGTGAGCAGGCCGAAAAGATCGGCAAGCACCCTGCCGGTCTTCCCCCTGATAAGTTCCAGCGCATCGGGGTTCTTCTTGTGGGGCATGAGGCTTGAACCGGTGCACAGCTCGTCGGGCAGGGATATGAAGGAGAACTCCTGTGTCGCAAAAAGGATGAGGTCCTCCGACAATCTGCTGAGGTGCACCATAATGGTAGCGGCCGCATAAAGGGCGTCGATGACGAAATCTCTGTCCGCAACGCCGTCCATGCTGTTCTCCGAGACCCGTGCGAACCCCAGCTTTCTTCTCACCCATTCCCGGTCGAGCGGTATCGTCGACCCGGCAAGGGCGCCGCTTCCCAACGGCAGGACATCGACCGTCGCCTGTGCCCCCTGAAGCCTTGTCCTGTCCCTTTTCAACGCATAATAATGTCCCAGGAGGTAATGGGAAAAGGGCACCACCTGGGCACGCTGAAGATGCGTATAGCCCGGCATGATCACCTTTTTTTCCTTTTCGGCTTTCCTGACGAGTGACGCCAGAAGCCCCACCAGGTTCGACTCGATCACGCGGAGCTCTTCCTTCAGGAAAAGGCGCATGTCCAGGGAAACCTGGTCGTTGCGGCTGCGCCCCGTATGGAGCTTTTTGCCCGCCTCACCGGTCTTTTCGATGAGCCGGGCCTCAATGTGCATGTGGATATCCTCAAGCGCTTCGGAGAACTGGAACGATCCCGAGGCGATCTCCTTTTCGATCTCGGTGAGACCCCGAAGGATCTTTCTCTTCTCCGCGGCGCTGAGAATACCGATCTTCTCGAGCATGCCGGCGTGGGCTTTGCTGCCTGCAATGTCCTGACGGTAGAGCTCCCGATCAAAATCAATGGATGCGCTGAACCTCTCGAGAAGCGGGTCCGTGCCGCCCTTGAACCTTCCACCCCATGGCTTCATAGTCTCTCCCCGAAAAGCGCCGTTCCAACCCTCACCATTGTGGCGCCTTCCTGCACGGCCACCTCGAAATCGGAAGACATGCCCATGGAAAGTTCCTTCATGGAAAGGCCGAACTCGCTGTTCACCGCGTCAAGGATCGTTTTCAGCTTCCTGAATATGCCCCGGACCTTTTCGGGGTTTTCCGCGTAAGGCGGCATTGTCATGAGACCGGCCGGCCTCAGGAACGTGAGCGTTGCAGCCCGGTCAAGCATGCGCCGCAATCCCTCTACGTCGGTCCCGCTCTTGGTGCCCTCCCCGGCGAGGTTTACCTCGAAAAGGATGTCAATCGGTTTTTCGTAGCGTTCGAGACCGTCGAGCGTTTCCCTGCTGTCGACGGTATGGACGCAGTCGAAAAGCTTCGGTATATATTTTACCTTATTGCTCTGGATGTGACCTATCATATGCCAGCGGGCCCGCGCGGCACCGATCATCTCTATCTTTCCTTTCGCTTCCTGTACGTAATTTTCGCCGATGTCCCGGACGCCCGCTTCGATGGCCTCGATTACGCGGGCGGCCTCAACCTTCTTCGTGACTGCGATCAGGGTCACCCCCGCCGGGTCTCGCCGCGCTGCCTCACACGCCCTGCCTATTCTTTCGCGCACGGCCTCTACGGCGTGCCGGACATCACTCATGAAAGGATGCCCAGGGAGAGAAGGACCTCAGACAGTTCACAGATCGGCAGTCCCACCACGTTCGAATAGGATCCCTTGATTTCCTTTACCATGTAGCCGCCCTTTCCCTGCACCGCATAGGAGCCGGCCTTATCGAGCGGTTCGGAGGTACCGATATATTTCATTATCTCCTGGTCGAGGAGATCTTTCATGAAAACCCTGGTTTCCACGGCATCCCGGTAGGTGATATCCCTGTTGACGTTCAATACGCAGAACCCGGTTATGACCTTATGCCATTTCCCCTTCAGGAGCTGGAGCATCCTGAAGGCTTCATCTTCGTTCACGGGCTTGCCGAGGATCCTGTTCTTGTACACCACGATCGTGTCGGCCCCTATCACCCACTTGTCTGGGAAGTGTTTTCCGACCTTCTGCGCCTTCTCATAGGAAACCCTCAGAACGTACTCCCTCGGCGGCTCCTCGAGCCTTCTGGTCTCGTCTATATCAGGCGGGATTATCGAGAAGGGAATCCCGAGCATGCGCAGAATATCGACCCTTCTCGTCGATTCGCTGGCGAGTATGATCGCATTTCCATCATTTATTTGAAACATGGCGTCCTCAATTTCCGTAAAACCCTTAAAACCTATTGTAGCATAGAAAAATATATGAAATCTCCCATAATTTCAAGTTAAATTGTTCACGCGACAGCCGTTCGCACGCGATGCGGCGAAGCCAACAAAGGAGGAGAAAAAAATGCCGGCCATTATTCAGATCGTCACGACAATCGATGACAGGAAGGCAGCCGAGGAACTCGGAAGGCGCCTTGTCGAAGAACGCATCGTAGCATGCTGTCAGGTGGTGGGCCCCATCCGCAGCATCTACCGGTGGAAAGGAAAAGTGGAGGAGGCCGATGAATGGTATTGCGTGATGAAAACGAGGTACGACCTCTATCGCCGCGCTGAGGAGGCGATAAAGGAGCTTCATCCTTACGAAGTCCCGGAGATCACAGCCACGGCCGTAGTTGAGGCCCTCCCTGAATACACGGCCTGGGTGGAAACCGAGACTTCGTAAACTATCCCGGCGCGTCCATACCCCACAGAAGGCCTATCCGCCTTTGTTTTCACCGGATTGGACCATCCGAAACTTACCTTGACAATAATCGGCAACCTTCATATAATGTGTGAAATTTTTCATCATTTTTGGAGGGGTTATGTGGGAAAGCTTAAATCTGAAAGATGTTGTTGCACTCGCTCGGGATCCGTATCCTTCCATCCGACAATGGGCTAGAGATACAGGAAAGAAAGTAGTCGGGAGTACCATCGCTGATGTTCCTGAAGAGGTGATCTATGCATTCGATCTCCTTCCCGTGACAATTCTTGGTACTCATAAACCCTTAAAGAAAGCGCCCAGTCATCTTCCAGACAATGCCTGTTCGCTGGCACGGAGTAATCTCGAACTCGCGCTGAGTTACGAGGGCGATCTCTTCAGTGGTTTTGTTCTGCCTCAGGTCTGTGATACGACACAGCACCTTTCCGACATATGGCGGATCAATTTTCCCGACAAATATGTGGAGAGCTACCTTGCGCCCCGTCAGGCCGACAGGCCCTCCGCCCGCTACTGGGTCAAGGAGGAGATCGAACGCCTCATCGCCTCACTCGGCGAGTGGACGGGAAAAACCCTGACGAACGAGGCCCTCACCGCGTCCATCTTGATCCACAACGAGAACAAGAGACTTCTCGCCGAACTTTATGAGATCAAGAAGAAAAACCCGGGAACAATAACGAACAAGCAGTTCTTCGCCATGATGAAACTCTCCCTGCAGGTCGACAAGGCGGAATTCAACAAGAGCCTGAAGTCAATCAAAGACGGGCTGAAACTGAAGAAAGGCAAAGGTTACACCGACGTGATCCTCGTAGGGATCACCTGCGATCCGCCCGAGATATTCGACATCTTCGACGAACTGAAGCTCAACATCGTCGGCGATACCCTTGTCGACGGCACGCGGTACCTCAGGGGGGCCCCGTCACTGAACGGCGACCTTATAGATGCCATGGCTGACAGGCATTTCCACAGGGGGTTCTTCTCGCCCATCCATGACGACGTATTCAAGAACTTTGAAGAGGTGAAAAAGCTCTACAAAGAAACAAAAGCAAAGGCGATCATCTACGTCCACATCGAATTCTGCGAATCCCAGGAATACGATCTGCCGGATCTGAAGAACCTGATCAAAAAAGAGGGGATACCGATGCACGTTCTGGACACGGAGTATCAGACTACTTCCCTGTCCCACGTCCTGACACGAGCTCAGGCATTCTTCGAATCTCTCAAGGGGGGCTCACTATGAACGACAAGCTGACATCAAAACAACTGTCAAAAAAGATAACCGACGAATACATGGAAGATGCTTTCCATGCTCATGATAACGGCAAGCTCATCGGTTATACCACGGCGATCTCTCCCGTTGAGATCTTCGTCGCCCACGACATTGTGCCTATCTACCCCGAGAACCACGCCGTCGCAAACCTGACGGCCAAGAAAGGGGTGGAGCTCTGCTCCGTTGTCGAGGGCATGGGCTACACGAACCACCTCTGCGCCTATGCCAGAAGCGACCTTGGCTACCGGAAGACAGGCGTCACCGTTACGAGGGGCATCCCCGACGCGGACCTCTTCCTCGCCTGCAACGCCCAGTGTTTTACCCTGACAAAATGGTTCCAGGTACTGGCGCGCCAGGGCGGTCAGCCCGTTTTTGTCTTCGACACGCCGGAACACGTCATGAACAAGAAGGCCCGCGAAGAGATCGTCAAGTACTGCGTCCTCCAACTCAAGGAGCTCATCGCTTTCCTCGAAGAAAAAACAAAGAAGAAATTCGACTACGACCGCCTTAAAGAGGTTATGAAATACTCCGCCGCATCAAGCATCCTCTACAAGGAATTCCTCGACATGGCCCAGTACAAACCATCGCCGATCAGCATCTTCGACGCCCTTATCGGCATGGCCATCGCCGTTTACCGCAGGGGGACCCAGGAGTGCGTCGACTACTACCAGACGCTCGTCAACGAGATACAGGCAAAGGTGGACCAGGGTATCGGCGTGCTGCCGAAAGATCAGGAGAAATACCGCCTTTACTGGGAAAACCTCCCTGTGTGGTTCAAGTTCAGCGACCACGCCAAGATGCTGGGTTCGTACGGCGGCGTCATCCTCACCTCCCTTTACGTTCACGCGTGGAGCTTCGAGTTCGACCTCAACAAGGACCCGCTGGTCACCCTTGCCGAGAACTACGTGAACCGGTTCTCCAACTCCACCATTGAGGACAGGGCGGACATGGCGACAGACCTCTTCAAGAAATACTCCATGAACGGCATGATCATGTTCATGAACAGGAGCTGCAAGGCGGTATCGTTCGCGGTCCCGACCCTGAAGGACATCCTCACGAAGAGAACCGGCATCCCTGCCCTCGTCTTCGAGAGCGACATGGGCGACCAGCGCTTTTACGCCGAATCGCAGGTGCGCACGAGGATCGAGGCATACTTCGAGACCCTGGACAGGCTGGGCCTCGCACAGAAGACAGCAGCCGCATAATAGACTCACCTGATTGGACAAAAAACCCCGGGCACAGAACTGTCCGGGGTTTTTATTTTTGGTAAAAAAACTGCTTGACAGAATTAAATCTGATTTAATAAAATAAATATTATTTAATCCACTCGAGCGGGCGGACACATGGACATAGGGAAAAAGATAAAGGAATTCCGGGAAGAGAAAACCCTGAACATCAAACAGCTCGCTGAGCTTGTCGAATGTACCCCGTCTTTAATATCCCAGCTTGAACGCGGCAAGGCGGACCCTTCCATCTCCATGCTCAAAAGGATAGCCGAGGCGCTCAACGTCAACATCGTGGATTTCTTTATGAAGCGGGCCAACAACGAAGATGTTGTAATGCATAAGGAATCACGCGTCGTCATACAATTGAACAGGTGGGACGCAAGGATCCAGTCCCTCGTAAGGAGCACGAGCAACAAGAAGATGCAGCCCTTTTATACCGTGATCAAGCCGGGCGGTGGTTCTCATGGGATGTATTCCCACGAAGGAGAAGAGTTCGGTTATATTGTCCAGGGCGAAATGGACCTGATCCTCAGCGACAAAATGTACAAGATCCATAAGGATGAAAGCTTTTACTTCTCGTCGACCGTTCCTCATGACTGGGGCAACACGGGCAAGGAGGATGTCGTCGTAATATGGGTGATAACCCCACCC
>DNYO01000241.1 GCA_003506795.1 Deltaproteobacteria bacterium | reverse complement strand
ACATGCCCAGGTGATGCTCGAGGGCGATAGTGGCTGCAACTTCGGTGGCTTCAAGAGACGCCCCTGTTGCATAGGTGAGCATTGCCGCGGCCATCGCGGATGCCACACCGATCTCTCCCTGGCAGCCCACTTCCGCGCCCGCGACACTCGCGTTGTTCTTGCACAAAAAACCGACCAGCCCTGCTGCCATTAACCCTTTTCGCATCGCATCTTGGGACAGCTTCATTTCCTTCATGACACGGACGATGGCCGGCATGGTGCCTGCGGAACCAAGCGTTGGGGCGGTCACCGCGAGGCGCCCGGCGGCGTTTCCCTCTGAAACCGCTAAGGCATAACTGCTCAGCCTCCCCATAAAGCCGTTTACCTTTCCTGCCTTTCGGGAACGCTCATAGATCCGTTTTGCCTTCCGATAAAAGGGAAAGGGTGCGGGAATGAGCCCCTCTTCCCGAAGGCCCTGCCTGACGCCGTCCAGCATGGTGTTGATTACCCTATCGAGATGTGCGTTTATCTCGTCAACGCCAACCTTCATGATGGCTTTTTCGTTTTCCAGGATCATTTCATGGAGGCTTTTCCTGTTTTCCGCCGCAAGCGCCTTGAATTGAGTCATGCTATGGTAGGGATATAGAGGCTGGCCACGATCTTCCTCCGGCTGCCCCTTCCAGAGGAAGAAACCGCCGCCGGGGGAGTAATACTCCCTCTCGAATAAGGTGGATCCGTCCTTGTCGGCGAGGCGTTGTTTCCGGTCGTGATAAATTGAGCCAAAAATGGTCGTTAGGAATTGAGCCACTTTAGGGGTGGAGTTGCTGGGAGAAAAGGGTATGGTGCGATTTTTATCTCAGCGTGAGCGAGGTGGCGCATTGAAAAAAAGGAGACCGTTTTGGACATACTGGTGCTGGAGAGGAAAGGGCTGAGCCGTCGGCAGATAGCCAGGAGACTGGGGATCAGCCGGAACACGGTGAAGAAGTACATAGAGAGCCAAGGCTATCCGGCGCGGGAGCGGTCTGAGAGCAACCGGAAGAGCCTTCTGGACCCATTTCAGGGCAACATTGCTGCGTGGCTTGAAGAGGACATGGAGTACAAGGCGACATGGATATATGATCATCTTCGCCCCATGGGTTTTACCGGAAGCTACGAGATCGTCAAGAGGGCGGTGCGTGGGATAAAGGAGGAGTGCCAGCGGATCGCCTATATGCGCTTTGAGACGGAACCGGGGTGCCAGTCGCAGGTGGATTTTGGGGAGTTTCAGTTTGATCGAGCCGACGGCACAACCGGGAAGATTTATCTCTTTTCGATGATCTTGGGCTTTTCGCGGAGTCTTTACTGTGAGTTCGTCGAGCGGTGCGATTTGCCGACCTTTCTGGATTGTCATATTCATGCTTTCGACCATTTCGGTGGAGTAACCGAAGAGATTCTCTACGACCGGATGAAGAACGTTTTCATCAGAAAGTTAGCCGGCAAGAACCAGTTCAACGACACCCTGACGGGATTTGCATTGCATTATGGTTTCAAGCCACAGGTGGCGCCACCTTATGCCGCCTGGGTGAAAGGGAAGGTGGAGCGGCCTTATCACTTCATCCGGGAGGGGTTTTGGCGGGGTTACGGATATCTCTGTCGGGAGACGGCCAATAGGGACCTCCTCCAATGGCTCCGGCTCAAAGATCGGAGGATTCATGGGACAACCCACGAAGTGGTGTCGGAACGGTTCGAGCGTGAGCGTCCCCATTTGCGGGCGCTGCCGCCGCGGGTATTTGACACCTCCTGGCGGATCTACCGAAAGGTCAACAAAGACTGCACCGTCCGGTTTGAAGGTAACAGCTATGTTGTCCCCCATACCCTGGTGGGGAAGGATCTTGTCTTGCGGGTCAAGGAGAGATCCATGAGGATCTTTGCGGATGATCATCTGATCGTGACCTATGAAATCCCGGAGGGCAAAGGACATCTGGTTCAGGACAAGAGATTCTACGAAGCGCTGAAAAAGGATCTCGAGATGAACCGGCGCAAGTACGGTCATGGCCAACGCGGCAAGGGTCACGCCAAATGGACGATCAGTCCGATCAAACCGCTCTATGATATGGATGTTGAGATCCGTCCGCTCCGTATTTATGACCAGATGATCGGGGAGGTGCGGATATGAGCGATGCCTTGGTTCTTGATCGCATCCAGACCAGCCTGACGCGATTGCGGCTTCCCCGGATGGGAGAGATCCTCGAAAACGTAATGCAGACGGCCCAGAAAGGAGGCAAGAGCTATCTGACCTTTCTCAATGAGCTTCTGGAAGAAGAGGTGTCCTGCCGGGAACAGCGCCGGATTGAAACATCGCTCAAACTATCGGGACTTCCCTTCATCAAGAGCATTGACGAGTTCGACTTTGCCTTTCAGCCCAAACTGGATCGCCAGAAGGTCATGTCCCTTTTCGATCTGACCTTTATCCGGCAGAAAGGCAATGTGATCTTTCTGGGTCCGCCCGGCGTCGGTAAGACTCATCTGGCCGTATCGCTTGCCGTGAAGGCTTGCCAGGCCGGTCTGAGCATCTACTTTACCACGATGGAGGACCTGATCGGAAAGTTGAAAAGGGACCATAAAGCCGAGCGGAAAGGCAGAGGCCGAGGGTACAACAAATCGGCGCTGGTGATCGTGGATGAGGTGGGTTATACGCCGATCGACAGAGAAGAATGCAATCTCTTCTTCCGGTTTATTGCCAATCGGTACGAGAAGGCCAGCACCATTATCACCTCCAACAAGGCCTTCTCCGACTGGACCGAACTGTTTCATGATCCGGTCATTGTTACGGCATTCCTGGACCGCCTGCTTCATCATAGTGTGGTCATCAACATGCGGGGCAACAGCTACAGGCTCCGCGGAAAGCTCGGAAAGGAGGGGGTGGAAATGAGCTTGTCATGAGGACAGGGTGGCTCACTTTTCACGACCGAAAATGGCTCACTTCGAAAAGACCGTTGACACCTGCGGCAGTGGAAGTGAAACCTCCCAAGGAAGTTCCCTCCGATTCGCTGCAGAATCCTTTCGATCCCGATGCCGGGTACAGTGGTCACAAGGGTCAGGGCTATCAGGCGCAGGTGATGGAGACCTATTGCGATTGCGATTCGGATAATGAATCCCTCAGAGCCAAGACCTTGAATCTGATCACCCATGTGGAGGTGGAATCCGCTTGCATCGGCGACGTCCATGCCCTGATTCCCGCACTGGACTCCACCAAGGAACGAGAGTTGGCACCGGCGGAACTGCTGGCGGATTCGCTGTACGGCAGCGATGGCAACTGTGAAAAAGCACAGGAGAT
>DNYO01000028.1:1215-5352 GCA_003506795.1 Deltaproteobacteria bacterium | reverse complement strand
GATCTCCTCAAGAACATCAGGTCCACCGGTATAAAGGCCATTACGCTTCCCGAAGACGACAGCCTCATCAGCGTCCTCGAGACAAGGGGGAACGGCGAAATCATGATCGGCACCAAGTTCGGCCTTGCAATACGATTCAGCGAAAACCAGATACGCCCCATGGGCAGGTCGGCATACGGCGTTCGCGGCATACGCTTCAAGAAGGCCTCCGACGAGGTGGTCTCCGTCGTAGAGGTAGATGAATCCTCCACGATCTTCACGGTGACAGAAAAGGGCTACGGAAAGTGTGCCCCGTGCTCGGACTATCGCCTGCAGGCCCGCGGCGGCTCGGGCATCATCAATGTCAGATCCGGTAGCAAGAACGGAAGAGTCGTGAGCCTCAACCGCCTGAGCGAAAAGCAGGACGTGATCCTTGTCACGGATACCGGCAGGACCATCAGGTTCCGCTCCAGCAACATACCCGTACAGAAACGGGGAGGCCTTGGCGTCAAACTGATGGGACTCAGGGAGGGCGAGGTCATAAGCGGCGTTGCCATCGTTGAAGAAGGTGAAATTATAGAAGGTGTCGACGTTGTGGACGGGAACGAATGAATATAGGGGTCATCGGCGCCGGAGCCTGGGGAACGGCTTTCGCCATCCATCTCACCCGAACCGGGAAACGCATACTCCTGTGGACATTTGAAAAGGAACTCCTGCCCGAGTTGCGCGAGCGCAGGGAAAACACCACATTTCTTCCGGGGTTCAAACTCGATAACTCTATTGATTATACGAACGATATCAATGATGTGATGGATTTTGCCGATACCATCGTCATTGCCACTCCTTCCTTTGCCCTTCGTGAAACACTGACGCCTTTTGGTGAAAAGCTTGCCGGCAAGAGATTGCTCATTTTGACCAAAGGTATCGAGCGCTCCACGCTCAAACTGATGAACGAGGTAATCGAAGAGATAACAGGATCGGATGGTGAGACGATAGCAACGCTTTCCGGCCCGTCCTTTGCCCGTGAGGTGGCGCAGGGACTCTTTACTGCGGCCGTTGTCGCATCGAGAAACATGGATTTTTCATTCACCATGCAGCAGCAGATTCACAGCGACTATTTCCGCGTATATCGCGTTGACGACATAATCGGGGTGGAACTGGGCGGCGCCTTGAAGAACGTAATGGCCATAGGTTCGGGGATCATTGAGGGCCTTCATTTCGGGATGAACACCCAGGCGGCCTTCACCACCCGCGCCCTCGCCGAGATCAAACGCCTCGGCCGGGCCCTCGGCGCCCGCGAGACAACCTTCATGGGCCTGTCCGGTATGGGCGACCTTATCCTTACATCCTATGGAAATCTCAGCAGGAACAGGATTTTTGGGATAGAACTCGCTTCGGGAAGGAAGTCGGCCGACATCATCGCCTCCCGCAAGACCGTCGTGGAGGGCTATTACACAATCAATGCCGTATACAACCTTGCCCAAAAGCTCGGCGTGGACATGCCCATCACAGAGGAACTCTACCGCATCGCCTACGAAGCCAAAGACATAACCGCATCTCTCCAGGCAATCATCAAGAGAGGATTTAAGAAAGAGGATTAGAGAAGAGGGGTAATGGATAATAGGTGATAGGGAAGACCGGGTTATTTCCTTTACCCATAACCCATTACCTATTACCCATTACCCCTCTTCTCCACATTCGGCCCGCCGCCTCGCACCAACTGCAGGATCACGAAGCCGGCTATGAAGAGGGTCGATACGGCCAGTACGGCCGGGCGCTGGCTTCTGGTCAGGGCTGAAACCGTCCCGAAGATCAGCGGGCCCAGTATCGCCGATGTTTTTCCTACGAGACTGTATACGCCAAAGTACTTGGATTCGTCACCGGCGGGTATGAATTGCGCAAAAAAGGCGCGGGTGGCGGCCTGTATCGTACCGAGGCCAAGCCCTGCCATCGACGCCGCGGCAAAAAAGAAGCCTTTCCGGTAAATAAAATAGACAACCACGGTCACAAGGACCCACAGGAGAAGTGACAGCGAGACAACCTTTTTGGGACCCCAGTAGTCGATAGGCTTTGCCATCAGAAACGCACCTGCAAGAGCCGTCATCTGGACTACGAGGAAAAGGACGATCAATTCCTGCAGTGTGAACCCGAGAGTCGTCGCCGCGAATACATTTGAGAAGACTATGACCGTATTGACCCCATCTTCGTAAAGGAAGTAAGCCAGGAGAAACCTGCGCTGGTCTTTGCTCGACCACATCCGTTTCAAAACAGTCCACGTAGTGGCGAAGCCATCCCTCGCGGCCTTTGTCAGTTCCACCCCTTTGCCCCGGTCGGGCGGGAGAAAAAAGAAGGCCGGCAGCGAAAAGACCGCAAAAAAAACGGCCACCATCGGCCAGACAAGAGTGATGTGTTCTTTTTCTACAAGCCACAGGCCAATTACCAGGGAGAGTATTGAACCCAGATATCCGATGGCGTATCCCCATGCGGACACCCTCCCCTGGTGCTCGTTGTCCGCTATGTCATTGAGAAAGGAGTTGTAAAAGACAATTCCACCTTCCATGCCTACGTTGGCGAGCACCACCAGTACAAAGCCGGTCATGGCCATCCCTTTGTCGACATACATGAGTGACGCCGTCGCGAGAACGCAGAGCAGCGAGTATGAAAAGAGGAATCTCTTCCTTGCCCGGGCATAATCGGAGATACCACCCAGGAAAGGCGAACTCAGGGCCACGAAGGCCATGCTCAGCGATATCGCCCGTCCCCACCAAACGTCACCCTGGTTGCCGTCATTCCCGACGATTACCGTGGTATAATACACAGGAAAAATAACTGCCAGAACGACTGCGGAATAGCTCGAATTGGCAAAATCAAAGAGGCACCACGAGAATATTTTTCTATCAAAAAGAATGCTCTTCATTGTCTTTTGGTGGTCACTAATTTACAATAAACAAAGTTGGCATTCACTAAAAAAGGAGAATTGAATGGATCTTTCTGCTTTCGAAAAAATGAATGAGGATGAACTCCGAAATTACCTGACCTTCCTCCTGTGGCATTACCGCGTCATGGACGCCTTCTGGTTCATTTACGTCGGCGACACATACGGCCAGGAACAGGCGGAACGGATAAACGAAGCGGTCTGGTCGCGAGTGCCGGAACTCGGCACCCGGGATCTCCTCCAGCGCTTTGACATCAAGGAGAGGGGTCTTAAGGGCTTTACGAAAGTCCTGAAGCTCTTTCCCTGGACCATCCTTGTGGGATATCAGTTTGAAGAGAAGGAGGATGAAGTCATCGTGACAATACCCCATTGCCCGACACAGGAGGCGCGTCTGAGACGGGGGCTGGGGGAATTTGTCTGCAAGTATATGCATCACGGAGAATTTGAAAGCATAGCCCGGGCGGTTGATCCTTCCATAAAGGTCGAGTGTCTCTTTGCCCCGCCCGATGAACATCCAGCCGATTGCTTCTGTAAATGGAGGTTTACTCAAGCATCGTAAGCAAACGGAGGGATTGCGCAGAGAGAAACGGAGGGAGCATGATTATAGGCATACCCAGAGAGATCAAAGAAGGTGAAAACAGGGTTTCAATGACCCCGGCAGGTGTCCATGCCCTTGTTTCAGCCGGCCACAACGTTCTGTTGGAGAAAGGGGCCGGGACCGGAAGCGGTCTTACAGATGAGGAATACGCCAATGAAGGGGCCGAGATAGTCGAATCCAAAAGGACGATCTTCGCCCGATCGGACATGATCGTGAAGGTGAAGGAACCTCTCGAAACCGAGTGGTCCCTGCTGCAGGAGGGGCAGATCCTCTTCACGTACCTTCATCTCGCCTCATCGGAGAAGCTGACGAAGGGCCTTCTTAAGAGCAAGGTAACAGGGATAGCCTACGAGACAATGGAAGACAGTGACCACCGGCTGCCCCTTCTGACTCCCATGAGCGAGGTTGCCGGACGCATCTCAGTCCAGGTTGCCATGCGTTTTCTGGAAAGCGATTATGGTGGACGGGGAGTTCTCTTAAGCGGGGTTCCCGGCGTTGCCCCGGCAGAGGTCGTGATCATCGGCTGCGGCATCGTCGGTTTAAATGCCGCCCGGGTCGCCTCCGGCCTCGGCGCTCATGTGACCGTCATCGATGTCTCCCACAGCCGTCTCAAATACGTGGAAGA
>DNYO01000028.1:0-1162 GCA_003506795.1 Deltaproteobacteria bacterium | reverse complement strand
ACATCGACATTCGCCCTGACAAATGCCACCCTCCCCTACGTCCAGACCATAGCATCACTTGGCGTGAAGAAAGCGGCTTCAAACGATCCCGTGATCGCCTCCGGCATTAACGTCAAGAAGGGTGTTGTCACCTATCCCGCTGTCGGTGAGGCATTCGGCATGAGATGGAAAAAATGGAACAGGGTGTGACCTTTTAGAACTCCCCGGGTACTGCCACGATCTCAATATCCCCTGACTGGCTCTTTGCGGCTACGAACGTCGGAACCGTGAACGCATTGACGGCCTCCGAGATGGAGAGGCTACCCTCCGCGGAATCCTTCCTTCCCGTGAAAGGGATCGTGTCGGGACTGCGCTGGCACTGGCAATTGATATTGACCCTTGATACATTGTGGACAAGGCGGCGCGTCAACTTTGTCAGCAAAGCCTTGTCAGCACCGAAGATGCTGGCCTGCTGACCGTAATTCGATTCTGTTATGTACCCGAGGGGTTCCTCGAGATCGTCAAAGGGAACTATCGGCACCACGGGTCCGAACTGTTCCTCGCGGCAGACACGCATCTGAATTGAGGCGGGGTAAAGCAGTGCGGGGTAGAAGAAAGTCCCCATTGCCCCTGCATCGCCATCATTTATGACCTCGGCACCGAGATTCTCAGCGTCTTCCACCAGCCCGGACAGGTATTGAGCACGATCATGCTCGGCAAGGGGGGTGACAAAGACATCTTTTTCCCAGGGCATACCGTATTTCAAGACACCTACCTCGCCGATGACACGCCGATTAAACTCCGCCGCAACGGAGCGGTGAACGAAAAGTATCTTCAGAGCCGCACAGCGCTGGCCGTTGAATGTGAGGGCGCCCCGTACACATTCACGTGCTGTCATGGTCAGATCCGCGTCGGGCAGTATTATCGCCGGGTTTTTCGCCTCCAACCCGAGAATGCATCTCAGCCGGTGAGGTTTAGGATGAAGCCCCCTGAGGTAGGTGGCAACGGGACTCGTCCCGATGAAGTAGAGAACGTCAATCATCCCCGAGGAGATAATAGGCGGTACAGTCCTTTTGCCGTCGCCATAGACGATACTGACGGACCCTGCCGGGAAAACGTCTGCAATAGGCTTGAGAAGCTGCTGAAAGAAAAGACAGCCGAGCCTGGGAGGCTTGATGATCAC
>DNYO01000329.1 GCA_003506795.1 Deltaproteobacteria bacterium | reverse complement strand
CTTCCTCCCCAGCCTCTCTTCTCTGCCTCCAGAGAGGAGCCTTAAGGCGACGAACGGGCCCCGTTTGTTACGGGGTAAACGTGAGAACAGTCTTTTGTCTTTTCAGCTTCGCAGCAGTCGGTCTATTTTTTTGATGATGGCGGGGTCTTCTTCCATTTCCTTTATTTCTGTCAGGAAGCGGTGGGCGTTTTCTCCCAGGAGGGAGTCGAAGAATTCGATGGCGCGGAGCTTCAGGGTTGTGTCGCCTATCTCTTTCAGGGTGTTCATGATGGCGAAGATGGCCCTCTTCTTGCCGGTAAGGCCGATGCCCTGAATGACCAGGTCCTTGATCTCGAGGACCTTCTCTTCCTTCAGGTGAAGAAGGAGCGGGTTGATCATGTCCTTGTCACGGACCTCGACAAGAAGGCTGATGGCGTTTTTTCTCTTTTCCTCGCTCTTGCTGTAGAGAAGTTTCAGGATGGGCTGAATGTCGATGCCCCGTTCGAACCTGTTGGCCGTCTCGAAGAGCCTCCTCCAGTCCCTCTTGTGGTGGATAAGGCTTGCCAGGGCTATACCCATCTCCTCCTTGGACATGACGAGACTCTCCTGCCACTTCTCCGCCAGGTCCAGGGTCTTTTCATCCAGAAATGTCTCGTTTATGATGAAATTCCCAAGGATGTTGCGGAGCATCTTCTTCTCTTCAAATTCACCAAGGTTGAGAACGCGCCAGAGCGGTTCCCTGAGGGCCCTGTTGGCAAGCGCAAAATAGGTGTTTCCCTGGTACCCGGTCTCGCGAAGAATCCCATGGTCCCGCAAAGACGAAACCAGGAAGACGATCCGTTCGTGGGGAACGGCCGTTTCATTATGGATGTCGTCAATGCTGTAGCGCTTCAGGATCGGGCCGGAGACGTCAACAAAGACGGACATGACGAGCGGCATCTCGTCATCATCCTGAAATTCCTGAAGGGCCTCACGCAGGACTCCGTCCATCTCGGAGGCTCCCCGTCGAAACTCCTCGTGCAGTATCAGGGCATGCCTGTCAGCCTCGATTTGCCGGAGTTCCTTGACGGTATGGCCGTACAGGGAATGTGTTCTTTCGAATGCCTTTAACTCGTAAAGCGAAGATATCTGCATACCCTGAAATACCCTGTACCAGTCGAAAAAGGTCTCCTTCTCTCCGCAGAGCACAAAATAGGCCCCCGGCTCGTTAAGCATGAACTCGACGAAACGCACCAGTTTCTCCCGCTCGGCCTGTTCGATGAAGACGATTTTTTCGAGGCCATCGATGATGAAAAAGCATGGTCCCTGCTTGAGGAGCGTCTTGCAAAGGGAGATAATATCGAGATCGTCGACGCGGGGAATATTATGCCTCTTGCCGATCACATCGCGCAATTCCTTCGTCGGCCGTGACCAGAGTTCACAATAGTAGACGTTCTGGCGCGAAGCCGTGAGTTGCGGCAGCACAAAGGATGTAAGCAGCGTTGTCTTGCCAGCCGATGTCTCCCCGGCCACGACCACGGAACCTTCGTTAAAGAGTTTGTCGAGGACGACGGACGCCTCATCCCAGCGTTGAACCGGAACACCTTCGAATTCAAGGTAGGGTGAAAATTTCGGTATTCTGAAGACATCGCGCTCATAGTAGAAATTACTCGTGACCACCCAGATAAGCTCTCTGTACTGAAAGCCGAGCTTCCCGTTGACATGGTTCTTGAACCTCACGAACATACTCTCTACGTAACGTTTGACGCTCTCCAGGATATGTGCTTCATAGGGAAGCCTGCTGTTATACTGGATGGAGATGATCCCCTCCCGGCTGTCGACGTCCAGTACCGCCTCTCCGGGCCGCAGTGCAAGCTCGTGATCGTTGTATCGTTTGAGGCGATTATGTGAAAGATCGGTAAAGAAAACATCCACGAGGAGGTGGGCGAAGTTGAAAAGGTATTCGAATACCTTCATGTTGCGTATAATCGCCTTCGAGCTGTTGTCTGTTATTTCTGTCTCAATGGGAACCTTTTTTACAAGATGGGCGTAGCTCAAGGCGTTGATCGCCTCAATCGCCCCCTTGGGTATATCAAGCCGTCTGGCGATTTCATAATTCATAAAGACGCCCTTGACGTCGATATCCCGGGCATTGAGAATGTCTCCGTTCAGGGGCCAGTCGAACTCCTTCATCAGAGACAGGTCGTGGAGATAAATGGTGCCGAGCAGGGCAAAAATCTCACCGGAAAACATCTCTTCGGTGCGGTCCTTCGGATCGGGGATAAGCTTCTCTATTATCCCCTTCAAGGTCTCCGCGTGTTCCCCGATCGGGGCGTCTATGCGCGGGAAAAGGCTCTTCTCACAGTAACTTCTGAGATCAAGAAACCTGCGGTAGAGTTTCAGCTCCCTTTCTTTTTCCTTAAGGACATCCTCCAGCTTCGCCTTCACAAAGCCGCTCCTTGCCGGCAATGGCTCCAAACGTGCTTCATTATGTCGATCTTAAAGGTAACGAGGTACTGAGACAATTGACCCTTAACGAAATTTCTGGCGCCATGCGTATACAATGGGGCTCGCGACGAAGATGGACGAGTATGTCCCTATGATAAGACCCAGAAAAAGAGCAAAAGCGAAATCGAAGAGCACCTCTCCGCCAAATATCATGATGGCGCCAAGGCTGATAGCCGTGCTGATACCCGTAACAATCGTCCTCGACAGAACCTCGTTAATACTGACGTTGATGACGTTCCCGAAATCGTCGCGGGATTTCATCTTGCCTGTGTTCTCCCGAATGCGGTCGAAAACGACGACCGTATCCTGCAGGGAATATCCCGCTATCGTCAGCAAGGCCGTAATGACGAGGAGATTGAACTCCTTGTTGAGAAAATAGAAGACGCCGGCGATGACGAGGACATCATGGAAGGTGGCTATGGTTGCCGCTATCCCGGAGACGAAAGTAAATCTCCAGGCAATGTAGATGATAATGCCGAGGAGAGCGAGAACTACTGCGATGATGGCGTATTTCTTAAGGTCTCTTCCAACCCCGGGGCCGACCATATTACTTCCCAGGACCTCGAATTTGGCCCCCTTGAGCTGTGTCGAAAGGATGGTCGTTATCTTTGAGGCAAGTGATTCCTTTTCTGTATCGGAAAGCTTTGTCTTGATAAAAAAGTCGCTTGTTCCGCTGACTTCCTGTATCTGAACGTCCTCGATCCCTCCATCCGTCAATGCGCGTCTGAGATCGCCTATACTCAACTTCTCGGCGAATCTCACCTGCACATTGGTGCCGCCGGTAAAGTCGATGCTCAGGTTGGCTTTGCCCAGCGAAATCATGACGAAGGCGAAAACCCCGATGAGAACGAGGATACCCGACACGATGAACGCCTTTTTCCTTAATGCGATGAAATCTATTTTCGTATCTTTAATGAGCTCCATCATAGCTGCCGCCTCATATACTCAAAGTTCTGGGTTTGTATTTCGCCAGTATCCAGTCGAAAATGGTCTTCGATCCGAACACTGCGGTAAAGAGGTTTATGATCATACCAAAGATCAAGGTGATTGCAAATCCTTTGATCGGTCCTGTTCCAAATATGAAAAGAACCGCGGCCGTTATAAGCGTGGTGATGTGGGAATCGAAGATCGCCACCCACGCCTTGGCATAACCGCCGTCAACCGCGGCACGCACGGTTTTTCCCAACCGCAGCTCTTCCCGGATCCTTTCGAAAATAAGGACGTTGGAATCGACGCCCATGCCGATCGTCAATGCGATGCCGGCGATGCCGGGCAGAGTCATGGTTGCCTTGAAGGCGCTGAAAATGCCCAGGAGATAGATCAGGTTCAGGGCA
>DNYO01000071.1 GCA_003506795.1 Deltaproteobacteria bacterium | reverse complement strand
AGGAGATAGATCAGGTTCAGGGCAAGGGCCACATTTGCAATGATACCCGAGTACCGATAATAGATGACCATAAATATGATCACAAAAATGGATGCCAGCAAAGTTGCCAGGACACCTTTGTTGATCGAGTCCTGACCCAGCGTAGGCCCAATTGTAATGTTCTGAACCACCTTGACCGGCGCCGGAAGGGCACCCGCGCGAAGGACGATGGCAAGGTCTTTTGCTTCATCCATGGTAAAACCGCCCGTAATAGATGCCTTGCCTCCGGAAATTCTCTCACGGATTTGCGGAGCGGAATAGACCGTGTTATCGAGAACTATGGCAAGCCTTTTGCCTACGTTCTCCGCGGTTACCTTGTCGAAGATCCTGGCTCCTTCACTGTTGAATTCCAGGCCGACCGATATTTCACTTCCGATATCCCTGCCGCCCATACTGATCCTGGCGTCGGTGAGAAGTTCGCCCGTCAGAAGGGCCTGTCTCTTGAGGACGATGGGGGCTGTGGTCTCGACGCCCGTCTCCCTGTTCTTCGACCGGATCTTGAGGACCTCATCGTCGGCGGGGATGGCCCCTGACTCACCCNNTCGGAAACACCAAACTGGTCTATCCTGTTGCGTATCGTCTCCAATGCCTGATTGACGGCGTTGTCCTTTATGGAAGCAAGCTGGTTTTCCGGTACGAGGAGTTCGATGTTCAACAGATCGCCTTCGGGTTTCGAGGCGCCGGCTTTGAGGTCGGAAAACTTGTTTCCTACGACGTTGAAAAGCTTCTCTTTCTGATCGGGCCGTATGGAAACGACGATCGTGCTTCCCTTTCTGTCGATCCCGAGAAACCTGACGCCGTCGGAGATCATTGCGTCTTTGAGGGAATTCATTCTCCTGTCGATGATGTTGTCCATGAGTTTGCCGGTATCCAGTTCCAGAAGGAGGTGCATACCGCCCTTCAGGTCAAGTCCGAGGTGAATCTTGTCGCTGGGAAGGTACTTTTTCCAGACGCCTCCGAGCTCGACAACATTGGGCAGGCAATAGACAATCGACACTACAAGGAAAACGAGAATGAGAATAAATCTCAATTTCAGTGACTTAATCACGTATTAACCTCATTCGGGTGGATTCGGTAAACTACTGCTCAAAAAGTACAACCAAATTATAATCATACGCCCTGTTTGTCAAGACAATTTTGTCACAGGTCAACGGTAGGCGCGGGAATATACAGATGCAACCACCCAAAGGACGTCTTCCGGGAAGATGGCCCCGGCAGGGCTCACACATCCAGTAATTGGCGTATCTTTTTCATGAGTTCATGCTGGGCGATTGGTTTCGAGATAAAGTGGACGCCTTCCTCGCGCAACCCCTTCTTGTGGATTATGTCCGCAGTGTAGCCACTCATGAAGATCGCCTTGACCCCCGGGGTCAATTTTTGAGCGCCGTCATAAACGAGTTTGCCATTCATCCTGGGCATGACGACATCAAGAAGGAGTAGATCGATCCTGTCCTTATGCGCTTGAAAGGCTTTGAGCGCCTGCTGTCCATCCGAGGCCTCGATGACACTATAACCGTGCTCTTTCAACGCCGTGGACATGAAACTTCTCACGGTATTGTCGTCTTCGGCGAGGAGGATTGTTTCCGTCCCGAGGGTTACTCCCGTCGAACCGGTGGCCTGTTTTTCGATAACCTCGGCTCCTGCACCTTCGATAAGGGGCAGGTAAACAGAAAAAACTGTCCCCTTCCCGGGCTCGCTTTTGACATGAATATGGCCGGCATGCTGCGTGACGATGCCGTAGACGATCGACAGGCCAAGCCCCGTGCCCTGTCCCACCCCCTTTGTAGTAAAGAAGGGCTCAAAGATCCGTTCGCTGATCTCTCGTGTCATTCCCTGCCCCACGTCGGTCACCTTAAAGAGCGCGTACGATCCGGGCTTCATGCCCGTATCCACAGCCGAGTCTTTGCTGATTGAGGCGATGGACGTTTCTATGGTCAAAATACCGCCGCCGGGCATGGCGTCTCTTGCATTGGTCGCCAGATTCATCAGCACCTGCCCCATCTGCCCGGAATCGGCAAGTACGTTTATTGGCTTCGCCTGATAGATACATCTGAGTTCTATGTCCTCACCGATCATCCGGCGCAGAAGTCGCTCCGTGCTCTTTATGGCATCGTTAAGATCGATCTCCCTGGGCGCGATAACCTGCTTTCTCCCGAACGTGAGAAGTCCCTGGGTCAAGGCCGCTGCCCGATGCCCGGCCTGCAGTATGGAATCCACGTATGTCTTCTCGGCGCTGTCCTCGGCCAGACTCGTCTGAAGAAGGCTTCCATAACCTATGATCCCCGTAAGGATGTTATTGAAATCATGGGCTACTCCGGCCGCAAGCTGNNCCCACATAATCGGGATGAACGAACTTCGTCCAGGACATCCTGCCGATAACCTCGTCGAGGTCATATCCCGAGAGCTTTGCAAACTCCGTGTTCGCCAGGGAGATGGTCAGGTCTTCGTCGATAATGATGCTGGCGTTGCCTGTATTCTCGAAAATGACCCGGTACCGGTTTTCTGATTCCCTGAGGGCCTGTTCGAATCTTTCACGCTCCTTCAGTTGATGCTTCAGATCGCCGTTCACCTTGACCAATTCCCCGGTACGTTTTTCCACAAGTTCTTCAAGGTGCTGCCGATGGGCGTTGAGTTCGGCGTCTCTCTCTTCGATCTTCAGGAGCATTTCATTGAACCCCTGCGCGAGATATCCTATTTCGTCCTTCCGTGAAACGTCCGCCCTCACCCGGTACTGCTTCTTTTCGGTGACGGTCTTCATCATGGCAAGAAGTTCGTTTATCGGATGTGTAATGATTTTCTGGAGGTGAAAGGAAAGGACGTACCCGATGAAAAGGGATGCGAAAACGGCAAGAAGCAGAATCCCCACGTTCTGATAAAGGTTCACATAAAACCTCTCCAGATCGCGCACCAGGTAGACGGACCCCACGCGCTCGTTATGCAGGGTAATTTCCTGAAAGAACTGCGCCTCTGTGGCGCTGAACCGGTGTCCGCTTCGGGGCCGGGAATCCTCGGAGGGCAACCTGGATTGTGCCTCGCGCCGGTACTCGGCGTACACCCTGCCGCCCTGGTCCATGATCGCCGCATACCTGACATCGGGAAACGCCTTGAGGACCCCGAGGGTCTGTTCGGCATCTGTCCTGTCATGGAAGAGAAGAGCAGCCGCACTGTTCTTTCCCATCGTTCTCATGATTCCTTCCGAGTCGGAAATGAAAACCTTCCTGGCGGAGAATATTTCGTTTATGGTGATGATCGCGCCCACGAGACCCAGGATTGCCACCGTTGAAATGATATAAATGAGGATCAGCTTCCGTTTCAGGGAGAGATCGCGGAACCGGTCTCTTGTCGCCGCCGGGAAACCCTTACCCTTATTCATGGTCTACCACCCTTCCGAGCTTCAGCAGTTGGGAACTGACACCGATCCTGGACCTTTGTATCGAATCGAGATTGACCTCGAATTTTACTTTGCTTGCCTCAATATAGAAATTCACCATAACACCCTCCTGCGCATAGCCCTCTGTATCTCCGACCGTCAGCAGATCCAGGCCCCGTATTGCATCAAGAAGAGCGTGTATTCTCCTCCTTTCGGATGACGAAATGAAGAGCACATTGCAGTCATTCACGGCCCGGACGGAGACGGGCCTCCTTATTTCCAGCGTCTTTCCCCTTATCTTCATGCCGTCCAGAATCTTTACATGCTCCCCGAACGGGTCCGATCCGTAGATGCAGAGCCTGTAATACCGGCCGCGGGTGGGCCACTCGACGAATTTGAAGAAATTTGCCAGGAAGACCGCTTTTACCTCGTATTCGTCAAACCCCCTCCCCTGAGCGCGAAGAGGCAGAATCTGCACAGAAAGCATAATCCCGCAAAGAACAGTGATCAGTATAAATCGCTTCATCTCGTCAGAACCGGTATGTCGCCTTTAGTCTGAAAGTCCTGCCATCCTGCTCGATATCGCTCTGGACATGTTCACCCGAGGCCGGATTGCTGTATTTTTTGTCAAGAACGTTGTAGACACTGAAAGAAAGGTCGAGGTTTTTCAGGATCTTTTCACTGATAAATGTGGCATTTACCAGCGTGTAGCCCCCGTCGTCCGTCCCGTTAAGGTTCCTCTGAGCGCTTGCGTACTGAACTTCCATCCCGGCGGAGAGCCTGTTGCTGATGATCGGGGTGAAGAAATTCAATTTGGCCAGATGCTTCGGAAAATTTCCAAAATCGACATCATCGTCATTGCTCTTCACTTCCTGAAACGTATAAGAGAACCTTCCCGAGATGCCGCTTGACCATTTCCTTTCGATCTCGAATTGAAAACCCTTGCCATCGGCCCTGCCCGTGTTATTGAAGACAAGAAGACCGTCGGCACCGGTTTGCTGGCTGATGAGATTGTTCACATCGTAGTAGAATCCGGAGAGGGACACGCGGAAACCTTTCATATACTGCTCCAGGACAAGCTCGTATGTCCTGATCGTCTCAGGATCAAGGCCCGGATTCGCCTTTTGCAGTATGTTCCCATCAGAATAGTAAAGCTCGTAGGCATTGGGTATACGGTAGGCTTCTCCGTAAATCAGCTTGACCGCCGTCTTGTCTGCGGGTGTGTAGATAAAGGCCACCCTCGGGTTGAACCTTCCCGAGAAATCCTTGTAATGATCGTAGCGTCCTCCCGCGTTGAGCAACACCTTGTCCGTGACGATAAATTCTCCCTGTGCATAGGCGCCGATGCTGTATGACGCCCTGTTGTCATCGAGATAATTCGCATAAGGGCTGTCATCCCAGTTTTTCTGCTGCTGAAGGAAGTTGTCCCGGTACTCCAGGCCCGCAATCACGGTGTGGCGGTCTCCAACCTTGCCCTTGTAGAAGGCCTCTGTTCCCCACCATTTGCCCAAAGCCAGGTCCTTGTTCATCGTCAGGGGCGGGTAGTCCAGAAGGTATTTCCCATCGTACCGGTAATAATCGTAAAATAACCTCACGACGAGGTCCTGGCTGTTTTCGAATCTCTTATGGTAATTGACGTCTATGTAGCCCTGTGCATCGGAAGACTTCGTCCTGTCGTCGTCAAACACGGTCGACCAGGCGCCTGTCGGGATGCCCTTTCTTCGTGACCCGTATGCGGCCTGAACGTTTAACCCCGAGAACTTGAAATTCGTGAAAAAGGACGAATAGTCCTCGAGATCGTTGTTGTCGGACGATCCGAAATTGGTCTGGGGGCTGTCGTATTCCTTGTAGTAGAGGTTCTGCCCCTTGCTCCTGTACCGGGTTGCCGATACGACCATCTCCAGGCCGTTGCCGAACTTGCGGCCGAAGGAGGCCCTCTGCTTGTTCGTATCAAAGCTGCCCGCCTCTGCCGATATTTCCAATCCGTTAATGTGGGAGGAGCCCTTTGTTATCACATTGATGACGCCGAAAAAGGCGTTGCTTCCGTACAGCGAAGACCCGGGACCCCGTATCACCTCTACGCGGTCCACCAGGTCGAGATCGAGGATAAAATCGTTTCCAACCGCGGCGGTATCATATATGTTGTTGTTCATCCTGTGCCCGTCAAGGAGAAGCAGCATCCTGGTATTGTAATCCCCCTGTCTCAGAAACCCGCCCGCACCAAGATAATTGTAGTTTCTGTCGTACGTAACGAAGAACCCGCGCACACTGTTTAGGACATCCGCCATGGTCCTGTACCCGTACCGCTTGATCTCTTCCGACGTGATAATGCTTATGGAAGCAGGTGCATCGGATATGCGCTGTTCATATCTCGAGGCACCGAGAACCGTCGACACCCCAACCCCCATCAGCTCTTCTATGGGCATTGCGACGAGGTCTTTCTGTGTCTGCGGCTCGGGCTCCATAGCGCAGAGGATATGAAAAGCCCCGGAAAAAAACACCATCAAGAGTGCCTGCAGCAAGACACCACGCAATAGTAAGACTTTTTTGCCAAATTTCTTATGATCCATCCCCGTTTCCTTCTGTAGTCTGTATAGTACAGTAACTAGATGCTTTTATCGGCAAAAATTGTAAATTATCTATGGCATTTGAAGAAAGAATCCATTTCCGGAAGGGATAGACCAAATATATGGACTCGAAAATACCACCTGCGATATGATAAAAACATCACTTGCGGGTACTCTGCAGGAAGGCGGCCATGGACAGGGACATAACTGAAAAAAGGATATATCAGCTCAGGAAAGAACTGGAACATCACAACTACCAGTACTATGTTCTCGATAGTCCCGTCGTCACGGACCAGGAGTACGACAACCTCTTGCGCGAGCTTGCCCGTTTGGAAGACGAGTTCCCCGAGTTCGCCGATCCCAATTCGCCGACGCAAAGGGTCGGTGCCCGGCCCCTCGATGCATTCACGTCAGTGCCTCACAGCGTCCCCATGCTGAGTCTCCAGAACGCGATGACAGAGGAAGAGGTCAGGGATTTTCACAAGAGGGTGACGAAACTTCTTGGGATGGACGACGTGGAATACGTTATGGAGGTCAAGATAGACGGCCTTGCCGTGGAACTGGTCTATATCGACGGCGTCTTCACCCTCGGCTCGACACGGGGCGACGGTTACGTCGGCGAGGATGTTACTCAGAACTTGAGGACGATAAGGGCCGTACCCATGCGCCTGCGCACTGATGAAAACACACCCCTGCCGGAGCGGCTCGAGGTA
>DNYO01000199.1 GCA_003506795.1 Deltaproteobacteria bacterium | reverse complement strand
CGGTCCGAGCCGGAGCATATCAGACAGGGCGAAGCAAAAAACGGGAAGCACCAGGCTGGCCGCCGGACCGCCGGCGCTGAGAATGATCCGCCGGGAAATGGAAAAATCGAAGAATGCGTTTTCGTCTTCAATATCGGGCATGACGTAGCCGCCCAGCGGGACGAGAGACAAGCGATATTCCGTGCCGCCCCTTCTTACTGAAAAAATCCTCGGACCGAAACCGACGGAAAATGTCCGGATCGGTATCCCGGCCATTTTGGCAGCGATGAGATGGCCCAATTCGTGGGCAAGGACGATGAACCCGATGGCAAATACCGCGAGTACATAATTCATTATCTGAGCTCCTTTGTCATGGCGCCTCTTCTTTCCATTTTTTCACCAATTTTCCGGTATTCTATATCTTTTAATAAAAGGTTTCAAGTTTCAGGGCCGGGGGTCGGGGTAAGGACAAAGACCGGGGATTTCATGTGATGGTTGGCATTCACCTTTCATCATTTTCCCAAAAGATATATAATTCACTTTATTGCAGGAACCGAAAGGGGGACGTATGAAAAGATGGGGTTTGAGGAGGGTATCGGTTTGGCTTACGTTTTCAATAGCTGTTACCATCTCGCTGATTGGCGGGGAGCTTTTCAGCCAGGACCTTGTATCCGTGGCTGCCGGCAAGTACCTGGGGAAGGTACCCATTGTCGAGACCGATCCGACGATGACCGCCGAACAAGCCAGGGCAGCGCAGGAACGTTTTCTGGCGATAATCGGGAAGGGCCTCGGGGGTCCCGTGGGTTACAAGGCAGGACTGACGAATCCCAATTCACAGAAAGCATTCGGCGTGTCTGAGCCCGTCCGAGGGACGCTTTTGAAAGGGATGATGCTCAAGGCTCCCTCTACCGTTCCGGCGGATTTTGGCACCCGTTCCTTCAGTGAAGGAGATATTATGGTGAGAGTCGGCAACGAGGCCATAAACGGGGCCGGAACGCCGGATGAGGCGCTGAAGTATCTCGATGCCGTGATCCCCTGTATCGAGCTCGCTGACCTTGGCTACGAAAAAAGCGTGAAACTGACCGCGCCGGCGATTGTTCTAATCAATGTCGGCACTCGTTTTTTTGTCCTCGGTGAGCCGATTCAACTCGCTCCGTCACCGCAATGGAGATCGCGGCTTACAGACTTCACCGTCAGGATCTATGGTGAGAAGGATGAGGTTCTTGCGGAAGGGAAAGGGAAGGACATCCTCGGCGATCCTCTCAATGTGGTGCTCTGGATCAAGGACTCGCTGGCCGCCGAAGGAAAAAAGCTGCACAAGGGAGATCTTCTTTCCCTGGGCTCTGTGACAAAAATAATCCCGTCGAGACCGGGAAGCGATATTCGCGCCCGATATACCGGTCTCGATCCTGACGGCCCTGTCGACGTCCGGGTAAGCTTCAGGTAAGATAAGGTTTCGGTGAAGATTATTTTTCGGTTTTTTCGGTGGTTTTGATCTTTTTTCTTTTGGGCCGTGTTTTACCGGAGGATCCCCGCCAGATCTTACCTCTTTTGCTTCTCTTATCACCTTTACCCATAGGTTGACCCCTTTTTGTGAGATTGAGATAAACTCCCCTGACGCAAAGAATCTGGTGATTTTCTAACGGAGAATTGCCGAAAAGTCAATTATTTTTCAAGACCCCGGGATACGATCCGTATTCAAGTTGAGGAAAAAGGTTTGCGGTCTATGGTAAAATAATGTTCATGATAGTCCGGTTCATTTGCTCAAAGTACCTGATGGGTCAATGTGAGGATGAAGAGGCGCAGGCATGCGAACATTGTAAACCCCATCGGCCCTCAATGGTCTGCAATGACCCCCTCATCGTTTGCGATGACGGCTCGCCGACGAGATGCATCCCGATCATTGATGATATCGACATCCTTGAATAGGTAGAAAACCCTCCGGAAAAGTTTCTCTCTAGCGGTCCTGATGTGATATAGTGGTCTATTCTCAGGTCGACATTAAACCCTATGGATCTTCAGACAAGCCTCAAAAGAAACGCACTGTTTGCCGCCGTACTCAGTTCCTTCCTCGGACCCTTCACCGCTTCGTCCGTCACAGTGGCATTGCCGCGCATCGGGTCGGACCTCGCGATGGATGCCATCTCGCTAAGCTGGGTGGCGACGGCGTACCTTCTTTCCGCGGCGGCTTTCCTCGTTCCCGTGGGAAGGGCTTCCGATATATACGGCAGAAAGAAGGTGTTCCTCTGGGGACTGGCGCTCAGCAATGTGTCATCGGCTGTTGCCGCCTTTTCGACATCGGGGACGACGCTTATCTTCTGGAGGATCATTCAGGGCATGGGCAGTTCCATGATATTCGGAACCGGGGTCACAATCGTCGCGTCCGTTTATCCCGCCAGCGAACGGGGGCGTGCGCTCGGCATCGTCCTTACCTCTGTCTACGTAGGTCTTTCCGCAGGGCCCTTCATCGGTGGTGTCCTGACGGATTACCTGGGGTGGAGGTTTCTTTTCTTCACCAATGTAGCCATCGGGGTGCTCGTTCTCGCGGTGACCCTCTGGAAGATCAAGCAGGAATGGGCGGAGGCCAAGGGTGAAAAATTCGATGTTATCGGTTCAGTCCTTTACGTGGCTGCATTTACGTCTGCAATGTACGGGCTTGCGACGCTTCCCTCGACGCGGGGCTTTTCTTTTCTCATCGGCGGCCTCGCGGGGCTTTTCCTCTTTGGCCTGTGGGAACTGAAGGTCGAACACCCCGTTCTCCAAATACGTCTTTTCATGAATAACAGGGCGTTTCTCTATTCCAATCTCGCGACGCTCATCAACTACAGCGCCACCTTCGCTATTACCTTTCTTATGAGCCTCTATCTCCAGTACATCAAAAAGCTCAGCCCCCAGGCGGCGGGTCTAATTCTCGTTTCGCAGCCGTCGATACAGGCCCTTTTGTCGAGCTTTGCGGGAAAGATGTCCGACCGGCACGAGCCGCGCATTGTCGCGTCCATGGGCATGATATCTCTCGTGATTGCCCTGATGCTGTTCGGTTTTCTGAGTGAGAGGACTAATACGTATCTCATCGTCCTCAATCTTGCCTTTCTCGGATTTGGTTTCGCTCTTTTCGTCTCACCTAACACGAACGCCATCATGAGCTCCGTGGACAAAAAGTTCTTCGGGGTTGCTTCGGGCACCATGTCGACGATGCGTGTCATAGGCCAGACGTTAAGCATGGGCATCGTCATGTTCGTCTTTATGCTCTTTATGGGAAGGATTCAGATCACCCGGGAACACTACGGAGAATTTCTGCAAAGCACCAGGGTGACTTTCTTCATCTTTGCCTTTCTATCGTTCCTCGGTATCTTTGCATCCCTGGCACGGGGGAAGATACATAAGAGGACGGGTAATGGGTTATAGGTAATAGGTTATAGGGGCGGGTTTAGAAGGTTTTTTCCTATTACCCATGCCCATGACCCATCACCTATTACCTGTCTTCTCTATTTTGTTAACAATACCGGACAGGTGGCGTGTCTCAGGACGTTTCTTGCCACGGAGCCGATAAAGTATTTCGCGAGTCCGGTCCTTCCCAGCGAGGCGATGACAATGAGATCGATTTCTTTTCTTTTCTCTTCCTTGAGGATTTCTTCGTAGGGGATACCCCTTCCGATTTCCGTGAAGACTTCGATATCCTGTGCTTTGGGAAATTTAGCAAGCTGTTTTTTCATGCTCTCCTTAACGCTCTCGGTCTGCTGTTTTTCAAATGCTTCCATCGCCTCCGGGGGTACGGCATAGTCGACGAAGACATGCGTGAGCTCCACGGGGAGGACATGAAACAGATAGACCTGTGCATTGTACTGCCGGGCAATGTCGANNCCGGTGAAATATTCTGCAAGACCGCCGTGGCCAAGGGATGAAATGACTATGAGGTCGATGCCCGTGTTCTTCTGGAATGTGAGTATTTCCGTAACGGGCTGGCCCTTAAGGACCCTGGGGAACACCTTGATCTTGCCGGCGGAAGTTACTTTCTCGAGATATTGGGTCATTTTCTCTTTCGCCGTTTTCATCAGTCGGTCCTCGAGTTTCTTGATCCCTTCCGGGGAAGCTTCCTTGCCCGCAAATTCATACTCATACATGGTATGTATCCTTATCTCGACCACGTGAAGGACGTGCAGTTCCGCCCCATATTCCTCGGCTATGTCGGCGGCCTGTCTGAGGGCTACCTCGGAGTAGCCTGAAAAATCGGTTGGTACCAGAATCTTCGTCGGTTTTAACATGGCGTCTGAACCTCCTTTGCTTTACGTTCACAACCTGACATACCCTGTAGTGCCGAAGCAACTCTCACCTTCTTGAGTAAGTATATCACAGGGAAAAGTATCGGGGGCCAGGGACTACCAGGGATCAGGAATTGGGCTCGGCTTTGTCCTATAGGTCATATGCGACTTATAGGACCTATGTAAGAAAATGGTTTGTCCCTGCCTTTTTAGCACGTTTGCTGCGTTCTGCAGGACAGGATCTGGGCGTCTCTGCTGGTGTCGCGAAAGACGGTGATGCCTTTGAGGCCCATTTCGTGGGCTTTAAGGTAGATGGAGCGTATCTCCTCGGGTGTTGAGCGGGCGGGGAGATT
>DNYO01000247.1 GCA_003506795.1 Deltaproteobacteria bacterium | reverse complement strand
CGACCTGCCAGCCGGCGTCTGGCAAGCAATAAAGGCAACCATCACGAACAGCATGATCATCGATACCATAACGGCTTTTCTCATAACACCCTCCTGTCATGCAATTTTTTCCTCATCGCGGCCCCGTGTATGTTTCTTTACACAAGGCCGGGAGGATTTTTATTAGGAAAAAGTAAGGTTGTTGTCCCGCAAAGTCAACGTGAACGATCCATGGACCATTACCGGCCGCCGGTCTGCAGAAGCCTGGCCGGTACGGAAAAGCATGAAGGGATTCTACCCGGGCTCCGACCGGGATCCGACGAGCCGAACAAGCCCGGAGCCGCAGTCCCCGAGGGAGTTCAGGAAGGTCTCAGGATCGACGGGCCTGCCATCCATCATCACCCGGGTGCACCCCCGGCGGAATGCCCCGCCGCGCATTGTGAGAAGGTCGGCCAGTTCCGAGGCCTTAACGTAAATACCTCGAGCAAGAAAGATGGGGCCCAATTCACCGGAGAGGACATTGAAGAGTTTGAGGGTGATGAAACCATCCGCGACCACGTCCGCGGGCCGGGAATTTTCATGGTGGGTAATGGAGCCTCGCATGGAGGAAAGGGCCCCCTTGCGGCGCAATGTCGCTCCCGCCAGGCCCGGCATCGCGGAAGACAGAGCCAGGGTAGCACCGGTCCTTGCAACGGCAGCGCCGATATCGTCTACGCACTGCCCCTCCAGGAACACCGTACTCAATCTCCTTTCCAAGTATTCCCCGGTGATGCCGAAATCCTGTGTGAGGAGATCCTCGATAGTGCGACCCGTCCGGCATTTCACGATAAAACCGCCCTGCAGAATGGACGTGAAAGGACCGGCATCAATCCCCTCCATGACGCATCGTACCTCCCGCGCGTGATCAAAATCCGGCATCATCCTATGTCTTGTCCTCCTCTTCGCCGAAAAAAGAAGAGGCCATCGGGCCTCTTCTTCCAATCACAAAGGATTGCTGGCTAGAAATTGAAAACCTGGTCCAGTTCTTCATCGGTGATGTCGAAAGTGACGTTGTGCGGAGGAACCTGCTGTGTTTTGAAAAAGGCCGGCAGGCGGTCCTGCTCCTTCGTGAGGCCGGCCCGGTTGTTGAAGTCGCGCTCCAGCTTGAGGATTGTCTTTCCCAGGTCGGCGACATTGTCCGCGTTAAGGTTGATCCCATAAAAGGCGTTCAGCATGTCAAGAAGGGCCTGGAAGGTCTCCGGAAGGTCGAGAAGGGCAAAGGCGATAAAGACGCACATGCCCGTTGAGTCTATGGCGGCCGTTGCTATCTGCAGGTTTCGCGACAGGTCGACCTGGCCCTGTGCCTTCAGCGGATCCACGTAGCCGCCGACCTTGAGGATGTTCGTGGCGGTGGCGTAACCGGCGGTGTGGTCGGCGCCCATGGGACTTGTGGCATAGGTGACACCGAGGCCTTTCACGGCGCGGGGATCATAGGCGGGCATCGCCTGACCTTTCACCACGGGAACGCGTTCCACGCCAAAAACCTTGCCCACGACAGCGGCACCGCTGCCGAGAATCCTTCCCATGGGTGTACCCTTGCCCACTTCCTTAAGTAGGCCTATGGCGCCGTCAGAATCCCCGTACTTGATGACGCCTGCTTCCATGGCGATGCCGATGGCGACGCCCATATCGATGGTATCGAGGCCCGTGTCGTCGTCAATGAAATCCATCTGGGCAATCTTGTCCAGGTCGTCGATGCCGCAATTGCCTCCATGGGCCCATACCGTCTCGTACTCGGGTTGTTTGCTGACGTAGTGGCCGTCCTTGTCGTGATATATTCCGGAACACCGGATAACACACCCGCGGTGGCAACCGTGCGTCGGGACCCCGCCCCTGTCAAACTCGAGGGCCGCCTGAGTCTCTCCGCTGATCTTCGATGCCCCGGCGAAACGGCCTTCCCTGAAGTTGTATGTCGGGTATCCGCCGGCTTCATTGAGAATGTTGGTAAGGACATTGGTCCCATATGCCGGAAGCGCCTCCCCGGTGACGCCGTGCTTCCTGAGGCCGTCGACGAATATCTTGTTTGCCTCGCGAAACTTGTCGGGGTCCTTCGGTTGACGGACTGACATTCCTGTGTCGTCGAGGACGATAACTTTGACGCCCTTCGATCCCATTACGGCGCCCACGCCTCCGCGGCCGGCATGACGCGCAGGCCGTCCCTCGATGTCGGTGCAGGCTATCGACGAGGCGGCGAGTTTCATCTCCCCCGCCTGGCCGATGGAGATACATGCGATCTTGTCCCCGAACTCCTTCCGCATTTTCTCCACAACGGCGTAATTGCCGAGCATTTTGAGGCTGTTGTCCACGGTGATTGTGACCCCGTCCTTGTTGATGAAGATCTTGTAAAGGTCGTCACCTTCGGGCTTCCCCTCGAGTATTACGGCCGCATACCCGAGCCGGGCCAGGACCTGTGACGGCTGGCCGCCGGAGTTGGACTCCTTGATGCCTCCCGTAAGAGGGCTCTTACACCCGATTGAGAGCCTTCCCGACATGGCGGCGCTGGTACCGCTTAAGAGCCCCGGGGCGATGACAAGTTTGTTTTCTTGAGAAAGGGGGTGACAGGTTGGAGGAACCTCCCTGGCAACGAT
>DNYO01000314.1 GCA_003506795.1 Deltaproteobacteria bacterium | reverse complement strand
CTGGATGAAAAGGCAGCTTTGATCGAGCTTCGCCACGGCCTCTGTAATTTGGGGAAGGGGATCATCAGCATCCATGATAATGGCATCACCTGGCGAGCGTCCCTTGAATCGTCAACGTTACCTTTGCCAGAGTGCCATGCCTCTCAACGATTATCGTTTCGTATTTCATAATGCCTCCCATTATCTTCGATGACTCAGCGATGTCCGGTTCAAGGACTTGCATGAAAGGGAACATCCTTCTCTGTCGGGGTTCAGGCGGCCGCTTTCCCTCTCAGTTTGAGAAATTGATGGACTGCCCCTTTCAGTTCGGTTGACTTGAGCATGATGGATTGGTGAGCGGCTTCCCATTCAAGGACTTGATCCAGGGTCATGTCCAGGCTGCCTTCGAGACTTCTTTTGATCAGGGCCACTGCGGCTGAAGGCTTACTCAAAAGTTTCCGGGAAAGATTGTCCGTTTCGGTCTCCAATTTCTCATCCGGGACCGATTTATAGACAAGACCGATGGATGCCGCCGTCTGTCCGTCGATTTCTTCGCCAAGCAGGGCCAGCTCTCTGGCTTTGGCCGAACCGACGAGCCTCGGCAGGAAATAGGTGCCTCCGCCGTCCAGCATGGCGCCGATATTGACGAATATCTGGGAAAGGCGCGCATCATGAGAGGTCAGGACAAAATCGCCTGCAAGAGCGATATTCAGTCCGACGCCATAGGCCACCCCCCGCACCTTCGATATGATGGGCTGAGGCAATTCCCTCATGGTCCTTATCAGCCGTGAAAGGACTTGCATGACGTCTTTGAGGTATTCGTCCGCAGTGAGGTCTTCGGTGAGGAGGTTCATATCCGCCCCCGAACAGAAATTGCCGCCGGCCCCGGTCAGAATGACAACGCCCGCTTCCCTGTCCAAGGCAATCCTCTCGAAGGCGCCGATGAGCCCGAAACACATTTCCATATCGAAGGCGTTCATGATCGGGGGGCGATTCATCGTCACCGTGACTATCTTTCCTTGTTTCTGAAGGAGAACTTTTTCGTTTTCCATGGCCTCTTCCTTTTTTCCCGGCTGAGAATGACCATCGATTAAGGGAAGCCCTCTTCCCTGTCCGGATGCACAGGGAAGAGGGGGAGGGATGTTGATCCGGCCGGCCGCGGCTAAACGGCCGGGCCGGTCAACTTGGACATCATTCTTCGAGTACTGCTCCACCAGGATAAATTTTTGGGCTTTTCCCGTAGCGGTCCGGGGTATGGCATCGATCCATATGATCCGTTTGGGAACCTTGAAGCCTGCGATCTTTTCCTTGCAATATTGGATGATGTCGTCGTCCGAGGCTTCGGCGCCCGCAGCCTTGACGGCAACGGCCGTCACCATCTCGACCCAAGTGTCATGGGGAAGCCCGATGACGGCGCAATCGGCAATGGCAGGATGGGTCAGGAGGAGATTTTCGACTTCCACGGCGAAGACGTTCTGCCCGCCCGAGACGATCATGTCTTTGGTCCTGCCGGAGATATAGAGGAATCCTTCGTCATCGAACCTGCCCAGGTCTCCCGTATGAAACCAGCCGTCCCTGAAAGTCTCCTTCGTTTTTTCTTCATTCTTGTAATATCCGGCAGTGGTGGCCGGATGCCTGCCGATGATCTCGCCCACTTCCCCAACCGGTACATCCCTGCCTTGGGGATCGACGATCCGGACTTCCCCGAAGAACAGCGGCAGCCCCACGGACTGAGGCTTTCTCTTTTTTTCCTCGGGACCCATGGCAACCAGCGCGCTGGTTTCCTGCAATCCATAGTACTCATAAACGTTCGGGCACAGGCGCTGTATCGTTTCCTCATAGATATTGGGGGGAAGAGCTGATCCGGCATAGACGATGCCGCGCAGCGATTTAAGGTCATACTTTTCCAGGTCGGGAACGGCAAGGATAAAGATCGCCATCGTCGGGACCCAGTTGGTAATGGTCACCTTTTCCTTCCCGATCAGCTCTAACACCTGCGGGGGATTGAAGTTGTGGATCACGTTTTTCGCGCCGTTGTATATTGCCGCCGCCGTCCAGGCGAAACCGACCCTGCCGAACATGGGAAAAACAGTGAGAATCACGTCGTCGCCAGTCAGATACATTGCTTGGGACAATACAAAGACCGTACCGGCGTTGTTGTAATGGGTGAGGAGGTAAGATTTGGGAAGGTCCGTGGTGCCGGACGTAAGGTTGTAATACTGATAATCCTCCTCGAAAACTTCCACCGCCGGTTCATCCGTGGACGACCGGGCGAGAAGTTCTTCATATTTGACGGCAAAATCGGGACAATCGCCCATACCTACGAAAAGTGTAATGGCAGGCAGATCCGCCTTCACTTTTTTTGCCACCTCGAAAAAGGGGGTATCGAAAAGAAAAGTTTTCGCCTCGCATTCTTTCATCATCTCGATCATCTCCGCTGGCGCCAGCCGGTAGTTCAGGGGGATGCCGAGTACCCCGATCTTGGCCAGGGCAAAATAGATCTCTACAATCTCGGCCCGGTTGGTGCAGAGAAAGGCCGCCGTGTCACCCTTCTTGAGCCCCTGATCCATAAGCCCGTTGGCCAGTCGATTGATCCGATCGTTGAGCTGCCGGAAGGTAAATCTGCGGCCGGTGGATGTGCAGACAAGGGCTTCTCTGTCGCCATATCGTATCGCCGCCGTCTTCGGTAAATTCCCGATAGCCATTGTTCCTATTGCCTTCTGTCCCATAGCTGTCCCTCCTTTTAAGAGCGCCTTATTGCGCTTCGCTTGCGTATATAAGTTTAGTTCCTTGACGGCAGGGCCGCCTCAAAATTTCCCATCAGTTTGATATCGCCGGTTTCGTCCAGGGCAATGATCTCACAGGTAATTATTTGGTAGCGTTGTCAATAGGAGACCTGGAATAATGCGCTCCATTTATGAACATTAAGCTCCGATTTCGCCACTCCGGTACAGCATCTTTTTTTAAATGTCAAGAAAAAATTCGCACCCTCTCTCGAAAAGCAAAATTGGAGGTGGCTGCGGNNTGCATCAAACCCGTTGTAGTAATAAGCGAGGCGAACCTTGGTGACGTTAAGCGCCCCTTCCGTACTCCACTTGCTCACGTTGACCCTCATGTTCACCGTCCGAAACAACCGCTCAACCCTACTTGTTGTCTTGCCCTCCAATCGGTTTTCTATAGCCGTAAACATATCGCCGCGGGCATTTTCAAGATACGATGCCGTGTGCGTATATTCCTTTTCCCTGCAATACGCTATAATATTTTCTAGTCGTGTCTTTTTAGATGCGATCATCGCCTGAATCGTATCCTGGCAGTCAACCAAGGGCCGAATTGCGCATATCTCCATAAGCTCTGCCACTACATGCAACCATTCCTCGCCTTTCCGTTTGACGGCGTCTTTCCATAAAACATACTGCGCCTGGTA